>NZ_JBHWHH010000006.1:0-89705 GCF_042732555.1 Nocardia sp. NPDC059764 | reverse complement strand
CAGCAGAGGAAGCGGAGTTGTCCGAATCCTCGTCGATCGGCACCAGCGAGATCTTGCCGCGGTTGTCGATGTCGGCGATCTCGACGCGGATCTTGTCACCCACGTTGACCACGTCCTCGACCTTGGCGACGCGCTTGCCGTTGCCCAGCTTCGAGATGTGGACCAGACCGTCGCGGCCCGGGAGCAGCGACACGAACGCGCCGAAGGCGGTGGTCTTGACGACCGTGCCCAGGAAGCGCTCGCCGACCTTCGGCAGCTGGGGGTTGGCGATGGCGTTGATCGCGTCGATCGCGGCCTGCGCCGACGGACCGTCGGTCGCACCGACGAACACGGTGCCGTCATCCTCGATGGAGATGTTGGCGCCGGTGTCCTCGGTGATCTGGTTGATCACCTTGCCCTTGGGTCCGATCACCTCGCCGATCTTGTCGACCGGGATCTTGATGGCGGTGACGCGCGGAGCGTAGGGGCTCATCTCGTCCGGGGTGGCGATGGCCTCGGCCATCACGTCCAGGATGGTGTCGCGGGCGTCCTTGGCCTGGTTCAGCGCGCCGGCCAGCACCTGCGACGGGATGCCGTCGAGCTTGGTGTCCAGCTGCAGGGCGGTGACGAACTCGCGGGTACCGGCGACCTTGAAGTCCATGTCGCCGAAGGCATCCTCGGCGCCCAGGATGTCGGTGAGGGCCACGTAGCGGACCTCGTCCTCACCCTTGTCGTTCTTCACGGTGTCCGACACCAGGCCCATGGCGATACCGGCGACGGGGGCCTTCAGCGGCACACCGGCGTTCAGCAGCGACAGGGTCGAGGCGCAGACCGAGCCCATCGAGGTGGAACCGTTGGAGCCCAGCGCCTCCGACACCTGACGGATGGCGTAGGGGAACTCCTCCTGCGAGGGCAGCACCGGCATCAGGGCGCGCTCGGCGAGGGCGCCGTGGCCGATCTCGCGACGCTTGGGCGAACCCACGCGACCGGTCTCACCGGTGGAGAACGGCGGGAAGTTGTAGTGGTGCATGTAGCGCTTGGAGGTCTCCGGGCCGAGCGAGTCGACCTGCTGCGCCATCTTCACCATGTCGAGGGTGGTGACGCCCAGGATCTGGGTCTCGCCACGCTCGAACAGCGCCGAACCGTGGGCGCGCGGCACCACGGCGACCTCGGCCGACAGCGCGCGGATGTCCGCGAGGCCACGGCCGTCGATGCGGAAGCTGTCGGTCAGGATGCGCTGGCGGACCAGCTTCTTGGTGACCGAGCGGAAGGCGGCGCCCAGCTCCTTCTCACGACCGGCGAAGGACTCGGCCAGCTCGGAGAGCACGGCCAGCTTGATCTCGTCGGTGCGCTCGTCGCGCTCCTGCTTGCCCGCGATGGACAGCGCCTCGTTCAGCTCACGCTTGGCGGTGCCCTCGACGGCCTCGTAGGCGTCGGGCTGGTACGGCAGGAAGATCGGGAACTCTTCGGTCGGCTTGGCCGCCAGGGCGGCCAGGTCGGCCTGCGCCTTGCACAGGCGGGCGATGAACGGCTTGGCGGCCTCGAGGCCTTCGGCCACAACGATTTCCGTCGGGGCGGAGGCGCCGTCGGCGATCAGGGCCAGCACATTGTCGGTGGCCTCGGCCTCGACCATCATGATGGCGACGTCACCGTCGACCACGCGGCCGGCGACGACCATGTCGAACACGGCGTTCTCGAGCTGCTCGACGGTCGGGAACGCGACCCACTGGCCCTCGATCAGGGCGACGCGCACGCCGCCGACCGGGCCGGAGAAGGGCAGGCCCGCGATCTGGGTGGACGCCGAGGCGGCGTTGATCGCGACCACGTCGTACAGATCCTTCGGATCCAGCGACATGACGGTCACGACGACCTGGATCTCGTTGCGCAGGCCGTCGACGAACGACGGGCGCAGCGGCCGGTCGATCAGGCGGCAGGTCAGGATCGCGTCGGTGGAGGGACGGCCCTCACGACGGAAGAACGAGCCGGGGATGCGGCCCGCGGCGTACATGCGCTCCTCGACGTCCACCGTCAGCGGGAAGAAGTCGAACTGATCCTTGGGCTGCTTGGAGGCCGTGGTGGCCGAGAGCAGCATGGTCTCGTCGTCGAGGTAGGCGACGACGGAACCCGCGGCCTGCTTGGCAAGGCGGCCGGTCTCGAAACGGATGGTGCGAGTACCGAAGGCGCCGTTGTCGATCAGGGCGACGGACTCGAAAACGCCGGGCTCGACCTCGGCGGCGGAACTGGTCTGGGTGTCGGACATCTTTGTTATCTCAACCTCTCGTCTTCGCCGGATCCGGCACGTGTTCGTTCACGTGCCCACCGGCAGGCAGCCGTACCCGGCATGGGCGCGCGGCAGCCCTCGTGGCTGCCGCAACGCACACCCGGCCGGTATCCCCTTGGATACGGCGACGCGGAGGCGGTCATCGATCGAAGCCCTCCGGGCGCGCATGGTTCATCTCATACTTCGCGCCCCGAAAAGCCACTACCGAAGACCGACGCCACGCGACGGGTGCATACGGCTCGTGTTGGCGTATACCGGGCCGTGTTCCCCCTCGTGGGGAACCTCCGGCCACATATACGAAAGGCCAACGAGAAGGATTCTATGCCTCCCCGTTGGCCGGTTCGTCAACTACCTCTGCGAACAGAGGTCATGTCCCTCGGCTGGCCGAGAGAGTATCCCTCGGCGGGCCGAGAGAGCGCCACTGAATTCAGCGACGCAGGCCGAGACGCTCGATCAGCGAACGGTAGCGGTTGATGTCCTTGTCCTGCAGGTACTTCGACAGCCGCTTACGACGACCGATCAGCGCCATCAGACCGTGGCGGGTGTGGTGGTCGTGCTTGTGCTTCTTGAGGTGCTCGGTGATGTCGGCGATCCGCTTCGACAGCAGCGCGATCTGCGCCTCCGGGGAACCGGTGTCCTTCTCGTGGACGCCGTACTCGGCGAGAATGGCCGACTTCTGCTCAGTGGTGAGAGCCACAGATACTCCTTGTTTCAGACCGCGCTCGGAAGTGACCGGGAAAACCCGGTTGGGCGCCACCGCGGACCGCAGCAAACCCGACGGGCCAGCTTACCGGAGCACCTGGTGTCGCGGAAATCGGCCCTGGCGTGCCCTACTCCTCGACTTCGCCGCCGAGGACCTTGCGGGCCTGATCGCAGTCGCGGCGGATGGCCTCGACCAGTTCCTCGATCGACTCGAACTTGCGCATGCCGCGCAGCTGCTCGACGAAGTCGACGGCCACGTGCTTGCCGTAGAGGTCGGCGTCGAAGTCGAGGACATGGGGCTCGACGGTGCGGTTGCGGCCGTCGAAGGTCGGGTTGGTGCCGACCGAGATGGCGGTCATGTGGCGTTCGCCCGCCAGCGGGTCACCGGGTTCGAGAACGGTGAACCAGCCGGCGTAGACGCCGTCGGCCGGGATGGCGGCATGCATGGTGGGGGCCACATTGGCGGTCGGGAAGCCCAGGCCCTTGCCGCGGCCGTCGCCGTGCACGACCACGCCCTCGACGCGGTGCGGGCGGCCCAGCGCCTCGGCGGCGGCGCCCACATTGCCCTCGGACAGGCAGCCGCGGATGTACGTGGAGGAGAAGGTGACCGCGTGCTCGCCCAGCAGCTGCACCCCGTCGACCTCGAAGCCGTAGCGGTTGCCCAGCTCGCGCATGGTGTCGAGGGTGCCGGCGGCCTGCTTGCCGAAGGTGAAGTTGTCACCCACCACGACCTCGGACACGTGCAGGCGGTTCACCAGCAGTTCCTCGACGTACTCCTCGGGGGTGAGCTTCATGAAGTCCCGGGTGAACGGCATCACCACGAAGACGTCGATGCCGAGTTCCTCGACCAGTTCCGCGCGCCGGTCCAGGGTGGACAGCTGCGGCGGATGCGTTCCCGGGCGCACCACGTCCACCGGATGCGGGTCGAAGGTCATCAGCACCGACGGAACGCCGCGCACCGCAGCGGATTTCACCGCGCGGCTGATCAGCTGGGTATGCCCGCGGTGCACGCCGTCGAACACCCCGATGGTGAGGACACACCGGCCCCAGTCCGCGGGCATCTCCTCGAGGCTTCGCCATCTCTGCACACCGGAAGCCTACGCAAAGCGCGTCTCGGACAATATTCCGCCGTGCGGAAGACCACGGCCGGAAGCATGCCCGTCACCGCGTGTTCACCGGTCCGGGGCGCTCGGCGACGGGTGCCTCTACCAGCGAGCGCGCCGATGTGTGAAACCGCGCGGCATGTGCCTAAGCTCGGTTACGTGCCCGGAAAACGAGACATCGCCACCCGCCGCGAGCTGGCCGATCCGTCCGCACCTTCCGAACTTCACGGGACCACCCTCACCGCCGCGAGCGGAGCGTCCAGCGTCGCACCGGTGCTGTCGTCGGTGGCCCAGGACTATCTGAAAGTGATCTGGACCGCGCAGGAGTGGTCGCAGGAGAAGGTGTCGACGAAGCTGCTGGCCGAGAAGATCGGCGTGTCGGCGTCGACGGTGTCCGAGGCGGTACGCAAGCTGGCCGATCAGGGCCTGGTCGAGCACGCCCGGTACGGGGCCATCACGTTGACCGAGGACGGGCGGCGGGCCGCCATCGCCATGGTGCGGCGGCACCGGCTGATCGAGACCTTTCTGGTCAACGAGCTCGGCTACGGGTGGGACGAGGTGCACGACGAGGCCGAGGTGCTCGAGCACGCGGTGTCGGAGACCTTGATGGAGCGGATCGACGCCAAACTCGGGCATCCGGACCGGGATCCGCACGGCGACCCGATTCCGTCGGTGGACGGGGCGGTGCCCACTCCCCCGGCACGGCAGCTCAGCGATTTCGGCGCGGGTGAATCCGGGCGGGTGGCACGGATTTCCGATTCCGATCCGGCGATGCTGCGGTACTTCGATTCACTGGGGATCGCGCTGGATACGCCGATCGCGGTGGTGGAGCGACGCGACTTCGCGGGAACCATCGCGGTGCGGGTCGAGGAGCGGACCATCGATCTGGGCAGCATCGCCGCCGAGGCCATCTGGCTGAGCGAAGCCCACTAGTTCGGCACGGACGCCGCCATCTCGGCGAGGGTCAGTACTCGCCCTTGATGACGAAGAAGGACCCTCGAATGGTGCCCGCCAGCTTCGACTTCTGCCGGGCGAATTTGAACGAGTCCAGTTCCTCGGGGATTTCCATGCCGTCGGAGAGTTTGAATCCGACGGCGCGCTTGCCGGAGTCCTCGAGGGTGTACATCACGTTGATCGACAGGCCACTCTCGTAGAAGACATAGGCCATGCGAATGCCCTCGACCTCGAATTCCGTTGCCTCGAGCGGCTTCGACTCGATGACGATCCCGCGCTCGTCGGCGAGGATCTTGCTCACCCAGTCGATGGTCTTCTTCGCCTTGCTCGCGGGCTCGACCGTGAAGACGTGGTCGTATTTGTTCTTGAAGTAGCGGGCTTCGTTCGCCCGCAGCCCGGCCAGCGCGGGTGCGGCCGGTGACGAATCCAGGCCCACGGTCGAGACATCGGTGAAGTCGACTGCATAGGTCATCCCGAACTCCTGAACGTGTCTGTACCTGCCGGACGGTGCGTTTCCTGCGCAATCCTAACTTCTCTGCGGGGCGGCGACCGGAATCGACATCATCCGAGTCGGTACCCGCTCCGCTCGGTTTCGCGCACAAGGCCGGCCCCCTCATAGGTGAAGGCGGAGAACAATTCCGGGGGCAGACTGTGCCCGAGACCCGGGTAGGTGACCAGCCGGGCGTCCGGGATCGCCGCGGCGGTGTCGCGGCCGCCGCTGACGTCGATCATCGGATCGTCGAGGCCGTGCAGCACGAGGGTGGGCACGCGCAGGGTCCGCAGCCGGGGCGTGCGATCGGGGTCCGAGGCCAGCACGGCCAGGAAGTGGCGCATCATCGCCGCCTGATCGACTCCGCGGTCGTAGGCTCGGCCCGCACGGTCGGCCGCCGCGGCTTCGTCGAACGCGAAGCCGGGTGAGCCGACGGCCCGCACATTGCGCACCTGCCAGGCGATATAGCTGTCGCGGTCCGCGGGCCACGCGCCACCACCCCCGAGCACACCCGGTTTCGGTTGTCCCACAGCGGGATCGCCCGCGGTGGAGGACTCTCGCCGAACTGCATCGGGTGATGCGGGCCGTCGCCGAGGTTCGCTCGGCCGGCGACATCATCCTCTCAGACCTGCCCGCCGCGTATCGTGGTGGGCCCGTTCCGGGTTCGCCACTCCGGCGGGCCGAACGCGAGGTCATCGTCGCGGCCACCCTCAGCGAGAGCGTGCGGCCGGGGGTTTGGTATTGACAAGCGTGATGTCGCCGCCGTAGTAGGCGAGCACCCGGTGGTCCATGACCGCGCGCCACAGCGGGGGGATTGCGGCGAGCACGATCATAAGTGCGTAGCCGAATGGTAGCTGTGGCGCCTCTGCTGAGCTACGCAAGGCCTGGTAGCGGCGGCCGGGATTCGCGTGGTGGTCGCTGTGACGCTGCAGCTGAAACAGGAAGACGTTGGTGACCACGCGGTCACTGTTCCAGCTGTCGCGCGGTGAGCACCGCACATAACGGCCGTCGGCGCGGCGGGGGCGCAGCAATCCATAGTGCTCGATGTAATTCGCGGTCTCGAGCAGTCCGATGCCGATCAGGGCCTGCAACAGGAGAAATGGAAGGATGGCAACCCCGAACGCGCCGACCATCATCGCGAAGAGCGCAGCGCTCATCGACCAACCCTGCAGCAGATTGTTATCGGGGCTGAACCAGCGTTTCCCCCTGCGGGCCAGGCGTTCACGCTCCAGGGCGAGCGAGGAGCGGAAGCCGCCCAGCGTACTGCGCGGCAGGAACGCCCACAGCGACTCACCGAAGCGAGCGCTCGCCGGGTCTTGCGGGGTGGCAACCCGGACGTGGTGCCCGCGATTGTGCTCGACGAAGAAATGCCCGTAACCGGATTGTGCCAGTGCGATTTTCGCCAGCCAGTGTTCCAGACGCTCGGCTCGATGGCCGAGCTCGTGGGCGGCGTTGATACCGATTCCGGCAACGATCCCCAGGGTCGCGGTCAAGCCCAGCTTGTCGGCGACGCTCAGTTCGTTGTCGGCCCACAGGTATCCTGCGATCACCAGTCCGATGAACTGGATCGGCAGGAAAGCGTAAGTGCACCAACGGTAATAGCGATCCCGCGAGAGCGCCTGATAATCCTGCTCGTCCAGATTGCTCGCGTCTGCGCCAACGGCGAGGTCCACGAGTGGGATCACCATCAGCACGACGATCGGGCCGATCCACCAGAACAGGGTCAGCCCCGTCCAGGTCACCAGTTGCGCCGGAAGTATCGCGCAGGCTGGTGCGGTCGAACCGAGCAGCCATAGATAACGTTTGGAGTCATGGACTTTCGTGCGTTTCATTACCGTCATGTGTGTCTCGCTCATCCAACCGACAACGTGAATTGTGTGGTGTCGCCGAGAAAACGGTCGCGCCGAGACTGCGTTGCCAAAGGATAGCTGCTGCTGCGGTGTCGCGTAAGTCCGAATTGGGAAATCGTCGCCTGACCGGCCGGGCGCGGACGCGGTCCTCGTCGAACGAAAAAACGCCGCTATCCATGGGATAGCGGCGTGTGCCGGGCCGGATCGTCGAGTCAGGTCAGGGCAAAGCGCCACAGTTCACAGGCGCAGGCAAGCCGGCGAGGCGGTCGGTCATCCACTGCTGCGAGGCCGCGAGCGCGGGGAAGAAGGCCAGCACGTGGGTGCCCACGGTGCCGGAAACGGCCGGAATCGTGGCGTTCGCGTCGAGCTGCACGGCGGCGCCTCCACCGCACCATTGGCCGGCCATATCGCGGATGGCCGGATAAGGCGTCCCCTCGTCGTTGTGGGCCGCCGCGATCAGAACCGGGACCGCCGGGGTGCGCGTACCGAGCCGCTGTTCGTCGAACGCCGCCTTCAAAACCGGTGAACCATCGATGACGGCTGTGAGCGGTTGGCCGCTGGTGGTCCACTTGGCCGTGTTCTGATACCCATCGAACAGGCCGAAGAGGCCGGCGCACTTGTCGGCCGAGTCCCGCAGGACCGCCTTACCGGTGTCGTTGAGTTCGGCGTCGAGCACCTGACGGGTGTCGGGGTAGTCGGCGGCGATGCCATTGAGGATCCACGCGAACGCGGGCGCGAGGCCGGGGCGGCCGTCGTTATACCCGATGAAGTATTGGTCGTCCACCACCGGGCCGCCGGCATAGGCGGCGCGTACGTCCAGGTCGGGAGCGTAATCCGGCTGCAGCTCGGCCGCGGCGGCCGAGGCCATTCCGCCCTGCGAATACCCATAGAGGACAACCGGTGGGTGCGCACCGAGCCCGTTGCCGGGCAACCTCGTCGCGGCACGGGCGGAGTCGAGCACCGCGTAGCCTTGGGCCTTCCGGTTGAGATAGTCATGGGTGTCCGGCGTGCCCAGGCCGTGGTAGTCGGTTATCACCACCGCCATGCCGCGCGAGAGCAGCGTGTACAGCGCCAGGAGGTCGTATTCGAAAATCGCGTCGCCCGGCGGCTGATACTGCGCGACCTGTGACAGCAGCTTCGAGGGGGCGCATTGCTCGCCCTGCCCCTTCGTGCCGCCCGCATACGCGACCAGCGGCCGTTCACCCGGGCCGATCCACGGCTGTGTCGGTTGTAGATAGGTGCCCACCACAGCGGTCGGCGCGTCATCGGCGGCGCTGCTGACATACATGATGCGCGTCGAGGTGGCCGGAATGATCCCGGGCTGGCCGGGGGCCGACAGCGCCAGTGACGCCGACTCGCTGCGGACGATGTCGCCCGCACCGCCAGGCAGTGGAATAGGTGGACTGTAGAAATCCGCCGCTGCCGCCTCGGTGGCCGGCTCCGCCGCGGCGGGTTGCGTAGAAACTGCCGCGCTGCACGCGACGAGCACTCCGGTCAAAGCAAATGCGCAGACGAGCTTTTCACTCCTCACGTATTCGATCCTTCCCATGGATTGGTTTCCCGGCAGCCAGATCTAGATCAACAAGTGAGAGTACGAGGGTAATCGCGCTCGGGCCAGGAAGCCGGATGCGATGCCTCGTGTTGCCGATGACATCCGTCCGCACCGTGAACGCTGAGACAACGCCCGCCATTGAGATCCTCCCGACCGGATGGTTCGGATGACTCGGCGCGAGTGTGCCGCCCCGAGAAGGGACGTGACCCGCGCGTTGCGGGCTCCAGACCGAGAACCATGTGCCAATGTTGCTCGATCCGGATCGAGGCATGTTAAGCTCGTGCTCGCCAGATCGTTGAACTTTGTTCTGACCGAATTTCCCTGGGTGGTAGTGGATTTCGCGTACTTGATCGGCATTCCCTCCCGTGGTCTGTGACCGCATAGCAGCATGCCGTTCGGGAACGCTGCTCGAAAACTGTATGCCAGGCATGTTGTGAGCCCGCATTCTTTGCCAGATGTTCGAAATGTCCGACTCTTCGGGCTTTGAGATACCGGGAAACGTTGATGGACGGGTGCGGGGGGAGTTGTCGCACTGCGGCGTGGATTCCGAGTTGGATTCCAAAGGCCGACCAGTGAAGGGGTCCAGATGAATCTGAGGTCAACCGAACCTACTGACCGCCAGTCGGAACTGATTCCGCTGTCGAGGGCGCAATACGGGATGTGGCTGGCGGACAACCTGCCCGGCGGGCAGGCGATGAACATCGCACAGTACGTCGAGATCGAGGGCCCGATCGACGTCGAAGCCTTCATCAAAGCGGTGAACGTTGCCGGCCACGAATCCGAATCTCTCGTCGTTCGGGTGGTCGAGTTCGACGGCGTTCCCTATCAATTCGTCGATCGTAGTATGACTTACGACGAGTCTGTGCTGGACGTCAGCGGGGAGAGTGATCCGTTCGCGGCCGCAATGGAATGGATGCGGCGCGATTTCGAAACCAGAGCCGAGGATATGAGCCATGACCGGCTCGCCGAGACACGGTTGATCCGAATCGCCGAAGATCGGTATCTGTGGTATGCGCGTGCCCATCATCTCGTCATCGATGGCTACGGTGCCTTCAACGTGTTGATCCGGCTGGCCGAGCACTACAACGCGTTGCTCGAGGGCCGACTACCGGCGCCTCGGGAAGCGGACGCTTTGTGCGACATCATCGAGGCGGAGCAAGCGTATCGGGCGAGCTCTCGGTTCGAGAACGACAGACAATATTGGCTCGGCAGGATTGCCGACCTTCCGACGCCGACACGTCTGTCCGGTCGCACCGCCCGGCCGAGCAAGGTCGATCGTGTTTCCGGCCTCGAGCTTCCGCCGCAGTTGTCCGATCTGCTCGACCGTTTCTCCGGCAACCTGCAAGCGTCGCCTGCGCAGGTCGTCGTGGCAGCCTTCGCCGCATTCCTCGCGCGGATGACCGGTGGCAACGATGTGGTGTTATCGATGCCGGTGAGCGGGCGCGTGACGAAGGGCTTGCGCAATGCCGCGGCGATGTTGGCGAACATGGTGCCGATCCGATTCACGATGGATGGAACGACCACCGTGGAGCAACTGGTCCGTGCGTCGGTGTCCGAACTCGTCTCCGCGATGCGGCATCAGCTTTACCGGTTCGAGGACCTGCGCCGCGATTCGAGTGCATTGGATGCGACCGCGCACTCGTTCGGTCCGATTGTCAATATCCTCTTCTTCGACTCCGAAATTCGTCTCGGGTCTGCTGTCGGCCGCTATCGCGCGCTGACCTCGGGAACGTTGGACGATCTGCAGCTGAATCTCTACCGTTCCGGGGTCGACGCGCCGCTGTTGATCGAACTGCACGGCAACGCGAATCTCTACGGCCAGGATGAACTCGATGCGCACGCCCACCGATTCATCGCCTTCCTGCAAAGGCTGATCGAAGCGCCCGTCGAAACAGCCCTGATCGCCGTTCCGCTCGTCGACCCTACTGAAGAGGCACGGATCGTCGGGGAGCTGGCAGGCCGCGACGGGGTAACGACCACGGCGACGCTCGTGGATTTGCTGACGCGACAGGCCGGTGTGACTCCATCGGCAGTTGCCGTCACATCGGAGGGGACCAGCCTCACCTATCGGGAGCTGGACGAGCGTTCCAATCGGTTCGCACGCACCCTCATCGCGCTCGGGGCGGGCCCGGACTCACTGGTAGCGATCGCGATGCCGCGGGGTGCCGATCTCATCATCGTCACGCTGGCCGTGCTGAAGTCAGGCGCCGGATACTTGCCGCTGGATATCGCGCATCCGGCCGATCGGCTGGAATATGTGCTGAACGACGCCGATCCGATTGCCGTCGTCACGACCGGCGACATGCGCGAGCTTGTGCCCGGAGACCCGGGCCGTGTGGTGCTGTTCGACGAGGTCGTCGGCGACGAGGCTGCGACATCTGTCACCGACGCCGACCGGACAAGCCCGCTGCGCCCCGACAACATCGCCTACGTCATCTACACCTCGGGGTCGACGGGCCGACCCAAGGGCGTGGCCATTGCCCATCGCGCCGTGGCGACGTACCTGGTGAACGCGTGCGCCGAGATCAGCGTGCAGCCCGACGACGTGTGGATGTTGTTCCATTCGTTCGCATTCGACTACTCAGTGTGGGAGATCTTCGGCGCGTTGGTCAGTGGTGGCCGTCTGGCTGTCGTGGACACCCCCACCACCCGCTCACCAGACGATGTCGTGCGCTTGGCGGCACGCGAGAAGGTGACTGTCTTCAACCAGACACCGTTTGCGTTCCAGCAGTTCGGTGCGGCGTGCCAGCGGTACGAAGATGCGGGCAAGCCTGACGGTGAGCTTTCGCTGCGCCTGGTCATACTGTCCGGCGAACGGCTCGACCCGGCTGTGCTGGCGGACTGGTATGAGCACAACCCGGAGTTCCCGGTGCTGGCGAACAGCTATGGCATTACCGAAACCACGGTGTTCGTGACCTATTTCGGCCTGACACGCAGCATCGCGACGGCGGACGCCCCGAGTACGATCGGTCCGGCACTGCCAGGTCTTCGCACCTATGTTCTCGATGAACAATTGCGGCCGGCGCCGTTGGGCGCCTGGGGCGAGATCTACGTTGCCGGAACCCAACTCGCCCGCGGTTATCCCAACCGCTCATCGCTGACTTCCACCCGATTTGTTGCCAGCCCGTTCGGCCGGCCAGGCGAGCGGCTCTATCGCAGCGGCGATGTCGCACGCTGGAATCACCGGGGTGAGCTGGAATACCGTGGCCGCGCTGATCAGCAGGTGCAGCTGCGTGGGTTTCGCATAGAGCTGGATGAAATTCGCATTGCGTTGTCGACCCATAGCGCGGTCTCGGCGGCGGTTGTCATCGTCCATCTCCCTGGCACGGCGGCGGCCAGGGTCGTGGCCTATGTCGTGCCGACTGGTGAAGATACCTGTGCGGCCGACACTCTGCGCGCGTATGTCGCGACATTACTGCCGGAGTACATGGTGCCGGCCGTCGTCGTCGTGGTGCCCGAGCTGCCACTGACGGTGAACGGCAAGGTGGACTATCGGGCGCTGCCGGAGCCGGTCGTCGATTCGTCCGCGGCCTATGTGGCGCCGAGTTCGCCGGACGAGGAGGCGATCGCGGCCATCTTCGCCGAGGTGCTGGACCGCGAGCGAATAGGCATGCTGGACAACTTCTTCGAACTGGGCGGCAATTCGCTCACCGCGACAAACGCCGCCGCAAGAATCGCCGAGCTGACCGGAGCCGCCATATCGGTCCGCGACCTGTTCAGCAAGCCGACCGCCGCCGAACTCGCCGCGTATATCGACGTCGAGCACCACCACCGAGAGCTCGTGCTGTGCGCGCAACCGCGCGTCGAGCCGATTCCATTGTCGCCAGCGCAGAACCGGATGTGGTTGATCAATCAGGCCGACCCGGCCTCCACCGCATACAACATTCCGCTGGTGGTGCAGTTGACCGGCCGACTCGATGTCACTGCGCTGCGCATGGCGCTGATGGATGTGATCGATCGCCACGAATCCCTGCGGACCGTCTATCCGGACGTGAAAGGGGCGGGGAGGCAAGTTGTTCTGGCGGCCGGGTACGGTGTCGGCCTGATACCGGAGAAGATCGATGTCGCCGACATCGCGCATCGAATCGGTGAGCTGACCTCGACCGGCTTCGACGTGCGAACAAGTCCACCGATCCGAGTCGCACTGCTCGAGTCCAGCGAACGGCATCGGCACGTCCTGGTCGTGGTTCTGCACCATATTTGCTGTGACGGCTCGTCGCTTCCACCGCTCGCGGCCGATATCGCGACGGCCTATGAAGCAAGGTCGCACGGTAGAATTCCGGACTGGCAGCCCCTGACCGTACAATACGCCGATTACAGCATCTGGCGCCGCGGCATGCTCGGCGACGAAGACGACCCCCGGTCGTTGGCGACACGCCAGTTGCATTACTGGGTAACACAACTGGCGGGGATGCCGCCGTTGCTGGAGCTGCCCGCAGACCGTCCGCGTCCTGCTCGCCAATCCATGCGCGGCGACATAGCCGATAGCGTGATCCCAGCCGAAACCTTTGCTGCGATCAAGTATCTGGCCCGCACGGCCAACGTCACTACCTTCATGGTCATCCATGCCGCGCTGGCGGTGCTGCTGGCCCGGCTGTCGGGCTCGAGGGATATCACCATCGGGACACCGGTTGCAGGCCGAGGGGAGCGTGCGCTGGAACCGCTCGTCGGCATGTTCGTCAATACGGTACCGCTGCGTACCGAGGTGCGTTCCGATGAATCGTTCATCGAGTTTCTGTGGCGGGTCAAGGACATCGATGTCAATGCCATTGCCAACAGCGACCTTCCATACGAACGGATTGTCGATGAAATAGATCCGAGGCGGTCGGCCGCACACGCACCGCTGTGCCAGGTGTACCTCGTTGCCGAGAACATGGACCGCCCAAGGCTGGAGCTGCCCGAACTTACGGTCGAGATCCTGGATCCGGGGCCGCAACCGGCCAAGGTGGACGTTATTGTCACAATCGCCGAAAACGCCTCTGCGGGAGGTGATGTCGCCCTCCGGATCAACTACGCCACAGATCTGTTCGATCGGGAGACGGTCGAGGAATTGGCCGCGCGGCTGAATCGGGTCCTCGATGCGGTGGTGTCGAGTCCCGACCTGCCGGTGGGTCGCGTGAATGTGCTGTCGGAACTCGAGCAGGCCGGGTTGGCGCCTGCGTCGGGGGGTCCCGCCGTGGCGCCGCGGGTCTTGGCGGAGTTGTTGTCGGTCGCGGATCCCGATGCGGTGGCTGTGGTTTCGGGTGAACACACGATGTCGTACGGAGAGCTCGATGAGCAGTCGAATCGTCTTGCCCGGCAATTGATCGCGTGGGGTGTCGGCCCGGGTGACCAGGTCGCGTTGGTGATGGCCCGGTCGGTGGAGTTCGTGGTCGGGATGTGGGCGGTGACCAAGGCCGGCGCGGCCTTCGTGCCGGTGGATCCGCGCAATCCGGTCGACCGCGTTGCCCTCATGGTGGGCGATGCCGATGTGCGGGTGGGTCTCACCGTCGAGGCGTCACAGGACCTGCTGCCGGACCGGGTTCAGCGGCTGGTGCTCGATGCGCCCGACGCACAGGCGCACATCGCGGCTCGATCCTCGGCCGCGGTGACGGATGCAGACCGACTGCGGTCCTGCCGTGTCTCGGACGTGGCCTATGTGCTCTACACCTCGGGGTCGACGGGGACGCCGAAAGGTGTTGCGGTCACACACTCGGGGCTGGCGAATTTCGCTGCCGAGCAGCGGCACCGCTATCGGGTCGACCGTTCCTCGCGGGTGTTGCAGTTGGCAGCACCGGGTTTCGATGCGGTTGTGCTGGAGTTGCTGATGGCTCATGCGAACGGCGCGGCGTTGGTGGTATCGCCTCCCGACGTGTTCGCGGGCCGCGAGTTGGCGGAATTGATTGGGAAGCAGCGGGTATCGCACGCCTTCGTGACTCCGAGCGTCCTTGCGACAATGTCCCCGGCCGGTCTGGATTCGCTGCGGGTGCTGGTCGCCGGCGGGGAGGCGGTGCCGGCGGAAATGGTTGCGGAATGGGCACCGGGCCGACAGCTGTTCAACGGCTACGGACCCACCGAGACCACGATCATGGTGGCGATCAGTGACCCGCTGTGTGCCGGGGACCGCGTCACCATTGGTGGTCCGATTCGTGGCGTCGAGGCCGTGGTGCTGGATGCGGGCCTGCAGCCGGTGCCGGTCGGCGTATCGGGACAGCTGCATGTCTCTGGATCGCAGTTGGCCCGCGGATATCTCAACCGGCCGGCCGCGACGGCCACCACCTTCGTGGCCGATCCGTACGGTCCCCCAGGCGCCCGCATGTACCGCACCGGTGATCTGGCGCGGTGGACATCCGAGAAAACCCTCGAATATCGCGGTCGCGCCGACTTCCAGGTCAAGATCCGGGGGCAGCGCATCGAACTCGGCGAAATCGAGGCCGTTCTCGCCGCGCACACCACCGTGAAAGCGGCGGTGGCGGTGGGTGCTCCGACCAGCGGCGGGTCGCGACTGGTGGCCTACGTCGTGCCGACCAATGGTGCCGTCGACACCGCGGATCTGCTGGGCTTCGCCGCGCAGCGCCTGCCGTCCCATATGGTCCCGGACACGGTGATGGTAATCGACACGCTGCCGTTGTCGGCAGTGGGCAAGATCGACCGTCTGGCATTGCCCGAACCGGTTTTCGCCAGTGCTGCAGCCGAATACGTCGCACCACGCGATGCGGCCGAGCAGATGGTCGCCGACGTATGTGCCGCCGTGCTGGGAATCGAGCGGGTCGGTGTGTTCGACAGCTTCTTCGATCTGGGCGGCAACTCGCTGTCGGCTACCAGGGCAGCAGCGCAGCTGAGCGCCGCATTCGGCGCCGATGTCTCATTGCGCACGCTCTTCGAATCGCCGACTGTCGCCGCGTTGGCGGAGAGCATTCGCACCAGCGACGCGGCCGGACGGGAACCGTTGGGCCCACAGGAGCGCCCGGACCGGATCCCGCTCTCGCCCGCGCAGACCCGCATGTGGTTCCTCAATCAGTTCGATACGACCTCGCCGATATACAACGTTCCGATGGTCGTCCACATGTCGGGCACCCTCGACGTGGCCGCCATGCACGCGGCGATCGCCGATGTGATCGACCGGCACGAATCCCTGCGAACCATCTACCCGGACAGCGACAACGGACCGCATCAGGTGATTGTGCCGGTGGAGACAGCGCGGCCTTCATTGGAGCCGGTGCCGGTCCCGAAAAGCGAGGTCGAGGCGCGTATCGCCGCGGAGGTGACCGCGGGGTTCGATGTCACCTCCGAGGTTCCGTTCCGGATCACGCTGCTGCGCAGTGCACCCGACGAGCACACTCTGATTCTCGTCGTCCACCACATCAGCTTCGACGGGTCGTCGCTGGCACCGCTGGCCGCAGACCTCGCGACCGCTTACCAGGCCCGCGTCGGACACCAGTCCCCGCAGTGGACGCCGTTGCCGGTGCAATACGCGGATTACGCTGTGTGGCAACAAAAACTGCTCGGTACCGAAAGTGACCCGAACAGCCTGACCGCCGCCCAGCTCGGGTACTGGCGCGTGACCCTCGCCGACCTGCCCGAGGTGCTCGACCTGCCGACCGATCGTCCACGACCGGCCAAACAGTCGTTCCGGGGGGCGACGATATCGACGATGGTGCCCGCAGACCTTCATCGTGACGTGATCGCATTGGCCCGACGGCACGACGCGACAGTCTTCATGGTGATGCACGCGGCGTACGCCGCTCTGCTGGCAAGGCTTTCGGGAACCGGCGACATCGCGGTGGGCACACCGATCGCCGGCCGCGGTGAGCCCGGACTGGACAGTCTGATCGGAATGTTCGTCAATACACTGGTATTGCGGACCCGCATCGACCCGGGCTCGTCGTTTCTGAATCTTCTCGATCAAGTCCGGGGCGCTGATCTAGGCGCGTTCGAGACCGCCGACATTCCGTTCGAACGGCTTGTCGAGGTGCTGAATCCGCCTCGCTCGACCGCACATTCGCCCTTGACCCAGGTTGGATTCTCGTTCCAGAACATCGAGATCCCGACCGTGAAGTTCGGGGACCTGACGGTTTCGGCCCGGATAGTCGATCCGAGCGTAGCCAAGTACGACCTGCATCTGAACCTTGTCGACTCGCTGGCGCCGGATGCTGACCCGGGTGACATGGCAGTCGAATTCAGTTATGCAACAGATCTTTTCGATGAGGGGACGGTCGCCGCAATATTCGACCGCTACCTGCTGCTGCTGCAGGCGATTGTGGCCGAGCCCACCTGTGTCGTGGGCGATGTCGATCTGCTGACGGCGAACGAGGCGCGCGAGCTGGCGGCGTGGTCGAGCGGTGAATTGACGAGTCCTTCGTCCGAGACGATCGCGTCCCTGTTCGCCGCGCAGGCTGCCGCGAACCCGAACGGGATCGCGGTTGTCGATGCCGAGGGTGGCGGCCGGCTCGGTTACGGGGAATTCGCGGCGCGGGTGAATTCGCTGGCCCGGGTGCTGATCGGACGGGGAGTCGGCCCGGGCACCGTCGTCGCTGTCGCGATGCGCCGCTGCGTCGATTTGCTGACCACGCTGTACGCGATTCATGCGGCCGGCGCGGCCTACCTGCCGCTGGATCCAGATCATCCAGTCGACCGCGTGCGTGCGGTCGTCACCGACGCGAGGCCGATTGCCGTCATCACGCGGCCGGTCGACCAGGCGGATGTGCCCGAAAACGTTCCGGTGTGGGCATTCGAGCAGCTCGATAGCGTGCGCGCGGATACGTCGACGGTCACCGACGCCGATCGGCCCCGGTCGCTGCGCCCGGATGATCTGGCGTACGTGATCTATACCTCCGGCTCGACGGGCGTGCCCAAGGGGGTGGCAGTACCGCATGCCGCAGTGGTCAACCAGCTTCGCTGGCTGCGGGATCACTACGGACTCGGGGCCGAGGACATCATGCTGTTGCGGACGCCGGCTACCTTCGATCTGTCGGTCTGGGAGCTGTTTTCCGCACTGACCTGCGGCGCGGCGGTGGTTGTCGCCGGTCGCGACGCGCACCTCGACCCCGGAAGCGCAGCCGGGCTGCTCGCCGAACACCGGATTACGACGGTGGACTTCGTGCCGTCCTCGCTGTCGGCATTCCTCGATGCGGCCGGCGGACACGAGTTCCCCGATCTGCGGCGGGTGCTGTGCATCGGTGAGGCACTGCCGACCGAGACCGTCCGTCGCTTCCGGCAACTCAGCACGGCGCGCATCGACAACCTGTACGGGCCGACAGAGGCGGCGGTGAGCGTCACCGCTCACCGCATCGACGCGCTCGACGGCATTACCGTGCCTATCGGCAACCCCGAGGCGAATGTGGTTGTGCGCGTGCTCGATTCGCGACTGCATCAGGTTCCGGCCGGGGTGATCGGAGAGCTGTACCTGGGTGGAGTCCAGTCGGCTCGCGGCTATCACGAGCGCCCCGGCCTGACGGCAGCGAGCTTTGTCGCCGACCCCTTCGGCAGCACAAGCGGCTCTCGGCTGTACCGCACCGGTGACCTGGTTCGCTGGGGCTCGGATGGCAACCTGCGTTATGTCGGCCGTGCCGACACCCAGGTAAAGGTCCGCGGTCTTCGCATCGAACTCGGCGACGTCGAAGCCGCGCTGGTCGCACACGAGCAGGTTGCCGCGGCCATCGTGCAGATGCGCACCGAGGGTGGCGAACAGCACCTGGTCGCGTATCTGGTTACCGCGGAGGCACTGGATCTGCAACAGGTCCGGGCGTTCCTGCTGCAGCGGCTGCCGACGTATATGGTGCCGTCCTCGATCGTCCGAATCGACGCTGTCCCGCTCACCGTCAATGGCAAGGTCGACTACCGGGCATTGCCGGCACCGGATGTGACAGGCCACCAATCGGGATACCGCACGCCGCAAGGCCTCATCGAGCAGACCGTCGCCGGGGTAGTCGGCGAACTGCTCGATCTTCCAGAGGTCGGCGCGGACGACGACTTCTTCGCCCTCGGCGGAAACTCGCTCCTCGCAACGCGCGCGCTGAGCCGAATAGGCGAAATCGTCGGCGTCGCTGTGCCGGTACGGGTGATCTTCGAAGCACCCACTGTCGCAGAACTGTCCGAACGAATCGGGCAGCTGCGCGCGGTGCCGAATCTGCCCGCGCCAACTCGCATGCCGCGCCCGGATCGGATCCCGCTGTCGCTGGCACAGACCCGGATGTGGTTCCTCAACCAGTTCGATCCGAGTTCGCCCGGATACGTTGTGCCGCTGGCG
The DNA here is from genome assembly GCF_042732555.1 of Nocardia sp. NPDC059764. NCBI lineage: Bacteria > Bacillati > Actinomycetota > Actinomycetes > Mycobacteriales > Nocardiaceae > Nocardia > Nocardia sp. NPDC059764. The sequence continues at coordinate 70,566 of NZ_JBHWHH010000006.1, read as the reverse complement.
ATGCGGCTCGACGGTATCGTCGATCTCGAGGCGCTCGCAGCGGCGGTCGGTGATGTCATCGAGCGACACGAGAGTCTGCGCACCAGCTATCCTGCGGTCGATGGCATGCCCGCACAGGTTGTGCTCGATGCGACCGACGTCGTCGGAAAATGGGACCTCGGGCCGCAACGAGTCGGTGAGCACGAGTTGTCTGCCCGATTGGCCGAGTTCTTCGGTGCCGGATTCGACGTGTCGAAGGGCGTGCCGCTGCGCATTGCCCTGTATCGGCTGTCCGACGAGACCTGGGTGGTCGCGCTGGCAGTCCACCACATCAGTTGCGACGGTTCTTCGGTAGCACCGCTGGCCGCCGACATCGTCACGGCCTACCGTGCACGGTCCAGCGGCAATCCGCCGGATTGGGCGCCGCTGGGCGTGCAGTTCGCTGATTACGCCCTCTGGCAGCGCGAGGTACTCGGCTCGGCGGAGGACCCGGACTCGTACCTGGCCCACGACCTCGCCTACTGGAAAACGCAACTCGCGGGCATCCCCGATGTGCTCGAAGTGCCGGCCGACCGGCCGCGGCCCCTCGTGCAGACGCAACGCGGGGCGGTCGTCCATGCCACGATCCCGAGTGAGCTGCACGGCCGGTTGGAGGCGCTGGCGCGGCGCGCCGGGGCGACGACATTCATGGTCGTGCACACCGCGTTGGCGGTGTTGCTGTCGAGGCTTTCCGGCAGTGACGACATCACCATCGGTGTGCCGCATGCCGGCCGCGGCCATCGATCACTGGACAACCTGGTCGGGATGTTCGTCAACACCCTCGTAATGCGCAGCCGGTTCATGCGGGAGCAATCGTTCGCCAGTGTGCTGAACGAGGTGCGGCGCACGGCCACCGAGGCTTTCGACCATGCCACCGTCCCGTTCGAGCAGCTGGTGGAGGCACTGAACCCGGCACGGTCAACGGCGCATACGCCGTTGTTCCAGGTCATGCTCGCCTATCAGAACATGACGCAGGCGCGGGTCGAACTTCCGGGTCTCACTGTGGAGAGCCTCGATCCAGAAGACAGTGCCGCGATCTACGACCTGCTGCTGATGATCACGGAAGGACACGGCGCTCACCATGAGCCGACCGGCATGACGCTGCGGCTGACGTATGCCACTGACCTTTTCGACGATGGCTCAGTGCTGCGTTTCGCAGAACAATTCGTGCGTGTGCTCGACGCCGCCGCGACCGATGCCGATGCGGCGGTCGGCGGTATCGAGTTGCTCGATGCCGCGGAGCGGCTCCTGGTGCTGCAGCGGTGGAACGACACCGCCGGCCCCGCAGCGACCGGCCGGACTCTGGTCGACGCTGTGGACGAACAGGTCGCCCGCACCCCGGATGCTCCGGCGATCTGTCTTCCGGGCGGCATCAGGATGACCTACCGGGAGTTCGACGCCCGCGTCAATCGCCTGGCCCGCTGGCTCATCGCCCGTGGTGCTGGGCCGGAAACTGTTGTCGCGGTGGGCATCCAGCGATCGGTCGAGCTCATCACCGCGCTGTACGCGGTAGTCAAGGCGGGCGCCGCATTCCTGCCGATCGATCCGGATCATCCGATCGCCCGGATCGCTGATGTGCTGAACGCGGCGCATCCGCTGCTGGTACTCACCACCTCCGCGGATGGCGATGCGCTTCCACGTGGGTTCGAGATCTCGTGTATCGATCGAGTCGACGTGACCGATCTTCCGGATGTCCCGATCACCGACGCCGAGCGTCGTACGCCGCTGCGGCCGGACAACGTCGCCTACATCCTGTTCACCTCCGGCTCGACGGGAGTCCCCAAGGGCGTCGCGCTGACCCACGCCGCGACCGTGAGCCAATTGGCGTGGGCACAGCGGCAATGGCCGCACGACGCGGCCGACACCGTGCTGTACAAGACCCCGATCACCTTCGACATCGCCGTATGGGAGCTGTTCTGGCCCTTGCAGACCGGTGCGCAGATCGTGGTCGCCGAACCCGATGGGCATCGCGATCCCGGATATATCGCGAGCGTCATCGCGAAGCATCAGATCAGCACTGTGCACTTCGTGCCATCGATGCTCGATGTACTGGTCGAAGCCGCCGCGGGTGCGCCGCTGCCGTCGATACGGCGGGTATTCGTCGCCGGTGAGGCGCTGGCGCAGCGCACCGTTGACGCCGCATCGCGCGTGTTCGCGCATGCCGAGGTGGTGAACTGGTACGGCCCGGCGGAGGCGGAAGTCGTTACGGCTGCGCGTTGCCTGCCGGGGGTGGCGAGCCGTTCGATGGCCCCCATCGGTACGCCGGTGGCCGGCATGCAGGTCTACGTCCTGGATCCGTGGCTGCGACCGGTGCCGATCGGTGTGGTCGGCGACCTCTACATCGCGGGTGTCCAGCTGGCGCGCGGTTATCACGCCCGTCCCGATCTCACCTGCGGTGCTTTCGTCGCGCACCCGTTCGGCGCGTCCGGTGAGCGCGTGTATCGCACCGGCGACCTCGTCCGATGGGTGAAAACCGGTGAGCTGGAATACCTGGGCCGCAGCGATTTCCAGGTCAAGGTCCGCGGCCAGCGGGTCGAGCCGGGTGACGTCGAAGCGGCGCTGTCCGCGCTCCCGGATGTCGCACGCGCTGTTGCCGTCGCCACGACGGATCGAATCGTCGCGTACGTGACACTCGCTCCCGGTGCGCGCACCGATGGGCGCTCGATTCGCGACCGGCTCACCCACGCATTGCCGTCCTACCTGATTCCGGCCGCCGTGCAAATCCTCGAGGCGATCCCGTCGACGCCGAACGGCAAGCTCGACCGAGCTGCCTTGCCGCAGCCGGTGTTCGACAACGCCGAGGAATTCGTGCCACCCCGCACCGAACGCGAAGCAGCCCTGGCGGCAATCGTCGCGGAGATCACCGATCGTGATCGGGTGACCGTGATGGCGAACCTCTTCGAGATCGGGGTCAACTCACTCTCTGCCGCCCGTATAGCAGCCCGGGCCACGGCGGAGCTCGGCATCGAGGTCGGCATTCGCGACATCTTCACCGAACCGACAATTGCCGGATTGGCCGAGCGCCTGCGCACAAGAGCCGGTCACGCGGTGGTTCCGCTCACGGCCGGGCCGCGTCCGGCAACGGTCCCGTTGGCGGCGGCACAACGGCGGATGTGGTTCGTCAATCAGTTCGACACCTCCTCGGCGGCATACAACATCTGCTTCGCGGCCCGGTTGACAGGTCGGCTGGATCTCGATGCGCTACAGGCGGCGCTACTCGACGTGGTGGAGCGGCACGAGCCACTGCGCACGGTGTATCCCGCTGTCGACGGCCGACCGTGCCAGGTAGTGCGTCAGGTTGCGGCTGTGGCCGAGGAGCTGATGCTGAATCCGGAGCCTGTCGCCGACGAGGCGGAGCTGGCCGGCCGGATCCGGCAGGTCGCCGAAACAGGTTTCGATGTCGTGGATTCGGTGCCGGTGCGGGCACGGGTATACCGCACCGGTACCGACGAGCACGTGATCGTGCTCGTGGTCCATCACATAGCGGCCGACGGTTCCTCGATGGCACCGCTGGCCCGCGATATCTTCACCGCGTACGCAGCGCGTATGAACGGCGAAGCGCCGCAATGGAAACCGCTCGACGTCCAATACGCGGACTACGCGATGTGGCAGGGGGAAATACTCGGTGCCGAGGACGATCCGGCGTCGCCGATCGCGCGGCAGATCGCCTATTGGAGCGAGGTCCTCGGTGATGCTCCGGAGCTGCTGGATCTGCCGACGGATCGAACCCGGCCTGCCACTATGTCGATGGCTGGTGGCAGTGTGCGCTTCGCACTCTCGGCGCGGCTGCACGACGAGGTAGCGCGGCTGTCACAGCGCGAGGGTGTCACCGTGTTCGTGGTGCTCCATGCCGCCCTGGCGATCCTGTTGGCGCGCACCGCGCACAGCGCGGACATCTCGGTCGGTTCCCCGGTTGCCGGTCGAGGCAGCCAGGCACTGGACGATATGGTCGGCATGTTCGTCAATACCGTGGTGCTGCGTACGCGAGTCCGGGACGAACTGTCGTTCCGCGAACTCTTGGCCGAAGTACGCGACGTCGATCTCGAAGCGCTCGCCCACGCTGATGTGCCTTACGAGCGGCTGGTCGACATCCTCGACCGTGCTCGATCCACCGCGTATACGCCGCTGTATCAAGTGATGTTCGGTCTGCAGAACATGCGTGCGGCCCGGTTCGAGTTGCCCGGTGTGGATGTCGAACTGCTCGATCCCGGTATCGCGCAGGCGAAAACCGATCTGACCGTGCTGATGACCGAACGCGGCGATGGCGAACGGCCGGCCGGAATCGACGGCGAGATCATTTACGCCACAGACCTGTTCGCGGCGTCCACGGCGGAAGCGCTCGCGGAGAGATTCGTCCGCGTCCTGGAATCGGTCGTGTCCGACCCGGCACGGACGGTGGGCGGAATCGATCTGCTCGACACATCGGAGGCCGAACGACTGGTCCCGGCGCGAGGTGGCGAGAGCCCGTCACCGTGTCTGCTGCCCGATCTACTCGCCGCGGCGGTGGCAGCGGATCCGACCGCGACCGCCCTCATCGGCGAGACCGAAACCCTCACCTACGCCGAGCTCGACCGCCGGTCCAACCAGCTCAGCGCACTCCTGCTCGCCCGGGGAGCCGGACCGGGTACGTTCACCGCACTGGCCGTGCCGCGCTCGGTCGACTACCACATCGCGATGTGGGCGATCGCGAAGACCGGTGCCACGTTCGTACCGGTGGATCTGCGATATCCCGCAGAGCGGATCGCGCACATGGTGAACGATTCCGGTGTCACCGTAGGGATCACGATCGCGGCCGCGCGCGCGTCGCTTCCGGACGATGTCCGATGGCTGGTGCTCGACGAACCAGAAGTAGCCGCCGAGATCGCCGCGCAGGCCGGCCGGGCCATCACGGATGCGGCTCGAGGCCGGATCCTGCGGATTCGGGAGGCAGCGTATGTGATCTACACATCGGGGTCGACCGGAACACCGAAAGGTGTCGTGGTCAGCCACGAGGGATTGGCCGGCTTCGCGGCCGAGCAGCGGGTCCGCTATCGAGTGGACGCCACGTCACGTGTACTGCAGGTGGCGGCGCCTGCCTTCGACGCGGTGCTGCTCGAGGCACTGATGGCGTGCGCGGCCGGCGGCGGCCTGGTCGTGGCGCCGCCGGAGGTTTTCGGCGGCCCGGATCTGGCCGCACTGATCCGCGCGCATCAGGTGACGCATGCGTTCCTGACACCGAGTGTGCTGGCGACGATGTCGCCCGAGGACTTCGCTTCGGTGCAGGTGCTGGCGGTCGGGGGTGAGATGGTGTCCGCGGACCTGATCGCCTCCTGGGCACCGGGTCGGCAATTGCACAACATCTATGGTCCGACCGAAACGACGATCGTGGTCACGATCGGTGATCCGGTACAGCCGTCCGACCCGATCAACATCGGTGGTCCGATCGGCGGTGTCGAGGCCGTCGTGTTGGACGCACGGCTGCGTCCGGTGCCCGTTGGTGTGACCGGCGAGTTGTACCTTTCCGGTGGTGCATTGGCGCGTGGCTATCTGAACCGCCTGGCTCTGACTGCCGGTGCGTTCGTGGCGAACCCCTACGGTGCGCCGGGATCGAGGATGTATCGCACCGGCGACATCGTCCGCTGGACCGCGAGTGGTGCGCTGGAGTACATCGGCCGCGTCGACTTTCAGGTCAAGATTCGTGGCCAGCGCATCGAACTCGGGGAGATCGACGCCGTGCTGCAGGCACACCCGCAGGTTGCTGCGGCCGTCACCGTGAGCCGCTCGGGCCCCGGCGGGCAGCCCATGCTCGCCGCGTACATCGTGGCCGAGACCGCGGCGGGCGTCGAACCCGATGCCGTGCTCGACCACGTCGCCGCCGTTCTGCCCGCCCACATGGTGCCGTCGACGATCACCGTGCTCGACCACATGCCGCTCGCTTCGACCGGCAAGGTGGATCGAAAACTGCTGCCCGAACCGGTTTTCGATACCGGCAGCGCCGAGGACGTCGTCGCGGCGACCGATGTGGAACGCACCATCGCCGCCGCTTTCGCCGGCGTGCTCGGCGTTGCGTCGGTCGGCGTGACAACATCGTTCTTCACGCTCGGCGGTGACTCCATCATGTCGATCCAGTTGGTGTCGCGGTTGAAGTCGGCGGGTGTCGTCGTGACCGCTCGGGACGTCTTCGAGCACAAGACCGTGCGCGGGCTGGCGCAGGTGGCCGCGGCTGCGGACCGGGTGTCCCTCGCGGAGCTGCCAGGCGGCGGTGTGGGAGACGTCCCCTTCACGCCGATTGTGTCCTGGTTCGTCGACCGGGTCGGGACAGCCGATCGGTTCGCACAGTCGATGCTGGTTCGCTTGCCGCGGGAGGCGCGAGTCGACAACGTGATCGCGACCGTGCAGGCGGTGCTCGAACAGCACGATATGTTGCGGTCGCGGATGCGCGAACAGTGCATGGATGTGCTGCCCGTTCACGCCGCCGATGCCACCGGCGCGGTATTCGTACGAACCTTCCGGGCGCACGAGGCGCCGGGCAGCGACGGTTTCACCGCTGTGGTGGAAGCGGCGCTGACCGAGGCGTCGGATCGTCTCGATCCCGCCGCGGGTCGGATGATGCAGGTCGCGTGCCTGCTTCCGGAATCGGGCGTCGAGGCCGATGCCCGTGCCCTCATCGTGATTCATCACCTGGCTGTAGACGGGGTGTCGTGGCGGATCCTGCTGCCCGACTTCGTCACCGCGTGGCAGCAGATCGGCCAGGGTCGCTCGGTCGAGTTGCCGGCGCAGGGAACGTCGATGCGGCGGTGGGCGCACGCGTTGACCGCTGCCGCAGCCGGCCGGGGCAGCGAGTTCGAGCTGTGGCAGCGGATGAGTACCGCCGCCGATCCGCTGCTCGGCACGGCGGAATTCGATCCATCCCTCGACACCCACGCGACGGTGCGATACCTGAGGGCGTCGGTTCCGGCCGCGCTGACCTCGGCACTGCTGGACTCGGTGCCGCAGGCCGTGCGCGGCAGCGTCGATGACGCACTGCTGGCCGGGCTGACCGTCGCTCTGACCCGTTGGCGCAGACGGCGCGGTACTCCGCATCCGAGCATGAAGGTCCTGTTGGAAGGACACGGCCGCGAAGAGCAGATTGTGCCGGGAGCGGATGTTTCACGCACCGTCGGCTGGTTCACCAGTGCGTACCCCGTAACCCTCGACCTGAGCGGAATCGATGACACGGACCTGCGTACGGCAGTGAAGTCCGTCAAGGACCAGCTGCGCGAGATCCCCGACAAGGGCATCGGATACGGCTTACTGCGCTATCTGAACACCGACACCGCCGATCGGCTCGCGATGGCGCCCCAGCCACAGATCAGCTTCAACAATCTCGGCCGCGCGGGTGTGGACCTCGCGTCCCTGTCGGATCTCGCGTGGGTCCCGACCGATGAGCAGTTCGACCGCCGATCAGTCTTCGATCCGGATATGCCTGCCGCAGCGGTGATCACGATCGACGTCGATTTCGCGGACACCGAGATCGGACCCGAACTGTCCGCACATATCGGCTACGCTTCGCGGCTGCTGCAACACGACGAGGTGGCCGAACTCGTCGCCGGATGGGTCGACGCCGTGACCGAGATCGCCACTCTCGCTCGCGCCGACGACAAGTGGGGATTGTCCCGGGCGGATGTTCCGCTGGTCGACGTCACGCAGCACGATCTGAATGCGTTCGCAGACCGGTACGGTCCACTGAGCGACGTGTGGTCATTGGCACCGCTGCAGGAGGGCCTGCTGTTCCACGCCGAACTCGCGGCAGGCGAACTCGATGTTTACACCGCGCAGTCGGTCCTCACCCTTGCGGGCGCGGTCGACGAGAACCGGCTCGAATGTGCCGCACAAGCTCTGCTCGAACGCCATCCCAACCTGCGGGCTGCCTTCACACGAACGGTCGATGGCGTTCCGGCGCAAGTCGTTCCGGTCGGTGCCACCGTGCCCTGGCACAGGGTTGATCTCTCCGGCGACGCCGGCGCGGTAGCGGCGCTGATCGAAACCGAGCGGGCGGTCGTTTTCGATCCCGCCGACCCGCCACTGCTGCGATTCCTGCTTGTTGCCCTCGGGCAGAACGAGTTCCGGCTGGTGTTGACGGCGCACCATCTGCTCCTGGACGGCTGGTCGCTGCCGCTGCTGTGGCGCGAGCTCATCGGTTTGTATGCCGTTGCCGCCCAGCCGGAGCTGCTTCCGCCGGCGGCCTCGTATCGGCAGTACCTGGAATGGCTGGACCGACGCGATCGCGACGCGAGTATCGAGGTGTGGCGGGACGCGCTCCGGACTATCGGCGAGCCGACGCTGGTCGCCGATCCACGCACGCCGGCGACGGCGGACATTCCGATCGATGTGCCAATCGTTGTAGATCGTGCCGCTACAGCGGAATTGGTGACATTCGCGCGGGCGCGGGGCGTGACGATGGCGACGATCGTGCAGTTCGCCTGGGCCGTGGTGCTGGGCAACCTGCTCGGTGTCGAACGCGTGGCATTCGGCAGCACGGTATCCGGCCGCCCCGCCGAATTGCCAGATGTCGAGTCGATGATCGGTCTGTTCATCAACACGATTCCGGTCGTCGCCGAGGTGCGGCGGGATCTGACCATCGAGGACGCTCTGCGCCGACTGCAAGCGGACAACACCCGTCTGCTCGACCACCACTACCTCGAACTGTCGCACATCATGGCGGCCACCGGCAACAGCCAGTTGTTCGATACCCTGGTCGTCTTCGAGTCGTATCCGGTCGACAGCAGTGGCCTGGGCGATGCGGACATCGACGGGATGCGTGTGGTCGCAGCGGACGGCCGCGACGCGGCGCACTACCCCATCACCGTGCAAGCGCACCAAACCGACGAGTTGCACGTCCGAGTCCGCTACCAACGAGCCCGCGTCGACGAGGTGATGGCGGCCGGCCTCGCTGGCCGTCTGGAAACCGTGCTACGGACGCTGGCCAGCGAGCCGGATAGGGTGCTGGGCGCGATCGATCTGCTGACCGAGGACGAGCGGCGCACGCTGGTGCCCGCATCGGGCGGAGGGGCCGTGGCACCCAGCCTGATGTCGGAGTTGCTGGTAGCGGGCGTGACGGTGAATCCCGCTGCGGCAGCGGTGGTGTCCGGTCCGGACACGTTGTCCTACGCGGAGCTGGATGCCCGGTCCAACCAGCTGGCTCGGCAGTTGATCGCGCGGGGCACAGGACCGGGTGATCACGTCGCGCTGGCGATGCCGCGGTCGGTCGAATTCGTGATCGGCCTGTGGGCGGTGACCAAAGCGGGCGCGGCGTTCGTGCCCGTTGACACCCGGAATCCGGCCGAGCGCATCGCGCTCATGGTGGCGGATGCCGGCATTCGGCTGGCGGTCACGGTCGAGGAGACGCGTGATCTGCTGCCCGGCACGGTGTTCCCGTTGGTAGTGGACGATCCGGCCATCGAGCGGTCGATCATCGCGCAATCGCCCGCCCGCGTCACAGCTGGAGAACTCGTGCGGATGCCGCACATCCAGGATGTGGCATACGTTCTCTACACCTCGGGCTCGACCGGAATGCCGAAGGGTGTCGCGGTCACCCATGAGGGGCTTGCGAATTTCGCTGCCGCGCAGCGGGATCGGTTCGGGGTCGACACGGGATCGCGAGTGCTGCAGGTCGCCGCTCCCGGCTTCGATGCGATGGTCCTCGAGGTGCTGCTGGCTCACACCAGCGGTGCTGTCCTGGTGGCTGTGCCCCCAGCAGTGTTCGCTGGGCACGAGTTGATGGAACTGGTTCGCGCACAGCAGGTCTCGCATGCCTTCATCACTCCCAGCGTGTTGGCGACGATGTCGCCGGCCGGGATGGACTCGCTGCGGGTGCTGGTGGCAGGGGGCGAGGCGGTGACGCCGGAAACGGTCGAGATATGGGCACCGGGCCGAACTCTGCTGAACGGTTACGGCCCGACCGAAACGACGATTCTCGCCGCCATCAGCGCTGCGCTGCACCCGGGTGAGGCGGTGACCATCGGCGGGCCGATCCGTGGTGTCGAGGCTGTCGTGCTCGATGCGTGGTTGCGGCCGGTGCCGGTCGGGGTGGTGGGTGAGTTGTACCTCGCGGGGGTGCAATTGGCGCGCGGCTATGCGGGCCGAGCCTCGGCCACCGCAGGCGCGTTCGTGGCGAATCCGATCGGTGCGGCAGGTTCGCGCATGTACCGCACCGGCGACCTGGTTCGCTGGACACCCGAGCACACTCTGGAATATCGCGGACGCCGCGATTTCCAGGTCAAGATCCGTGGCCAGCGTATCGAACTCGGTGAAATCGAAACTGTTCTGGCCGGGCATCCAGGGATCTCCCAAGCGGTAGTTCTGCGGCGGAAGGATCACCTCGGCATCGACCGGCTCGTCGGCTATCTCGTCACTGACGAGGAGCTGGATCCGGACGATGTTCGTACCGCTACGCGGTTGCGGCTGCCCGCGCACATGGTGCCCGAGGCGTTCGCGGTGCTGGCCGAACTTCCTCTCACCACGACTGGCAAACTCGACCGCTCGGCGCTTCCCACTCCGGAATTCGCGGTCGGCCGAGAACGGGTCGCTCCCCGCACCGACGCCGAACGACGTGTCGCCGCCGTGTTCGAGAACGTGCTGGGCATCAACGGTGCCGGGGCGATGGACAACTTCTTCGACCTGGGAGGCGATTCGCTGTCGGCCACTCGGGCGGCCGCACAGTTGAGTACGGCGGCAGGAGTGCGTCTGGGGGTCCGCGACCTGTTCCAGGCGCCCATGGTGGCCGAACTCGCCGCTCGGCTGGCGACTCTCGACCGCGACTCCCGGGCACCGTTGACGGCGCGCCCCCGGCCTGCGCAGGTACTGCTGTCACCGGCGCAGCAGCGAATGTGGTTCCTCAACCAGTTCGACACCGCCGTCGGCAGGTACAACATCCCGCTGGTGATCCGGCTGCGCGGAGAACTCGACATCGATGCGCTCCGGCACGCGTGTGAACTGGTCGTCGAACGCCACGAATCGCTGCGTACGAAGTTCCCGATGGTCCATGGCCGGCCTTGTCAGGTTGCCGTCGCTGTCGACGAGGTCGTACCCGCGCTGGTTCCGGTTCAGGTCGGCGAACATCAGGTGATGGATCGCGTGATCGCCGTGGTGTCGGCGGGTTTCGATGTGACGCAAGCACCCCCATTGCGGATGGAATTGCTCGCTGTCGACGACCGGGACCACGTTCTGGTCATCTGCGTGCACCATATCTGCACGGACGGCCAGTCGATGATCCCGCTTGCGCGGGATGTGGCGATGGCGTATGAGGCGAGCAGGCATGGGAAGGAGCCCACGTGGCCGGTACTTCCGGTCCAGTATGTCGACTATGCGCTGTGGCAGCACGAGATGCTCGGGTCGGCGGACGACCCGGACTCGGTCATCTCCCAGCAGTTGCGATTCTGGAAGGACACCCTCAACGGGCTGCCCGAGCTGCTCGAGCTGCCGACCGACTTTCCACGGGCGCCGGTCGCGTCGATGGATGGGTGCGCGATCGAGTTCGAACTTTCCGCCGATCTGCACGAGCGAATCGCCGGCGTCGCACGCGAGGCGAACGCGACGGTCTTCATGGTCCTGCATGCCGCACTGGCCGTGCTGCTGTCGAGGCTGGCCGGCGTCGACGACATCGCGATCGGCGCCCCGACAGCCGGACGTGGAGAGCGTGACCTCGACGATCTGATCGGCATGTTCGTCAATACCCTTGTGCTGCGGTCACGGGTGTCGATGCGGCAGCCGTTCGTCGAACTGCTCGCCTCGACCCGTGAGACGGATCTGGCCGCGTTCGCGCATGCGGATGTGCCTTTCGAACAAGTCGTGGAAGCGCTGAATCCGCCCCGGTCGACCGCGCATCTTCCGCTGTATCAGGTAACGCTCGATGTCCAGAACCTGAGCAAGGCCGCATTGGAGCTGCCGGAGCTCGGTATCGAGCTGATGGAAAACGGTTTCGAGCAGGCGCAGGCCGACCTGAATGTGAAGTTGGCCGAGCGATTCGGTCAGGGAGGCCGTCCAGACGGCATGGTGGGACGACTCACCTTCGCTACCGATCTCTTCGTGAACGAGACGATGACTCGGTTCGCGCACGCTTACGTCCGGATTCTGGAGTACGTCACCGCGAATCCCGCGATGCCGGTCGGCGATGTCGACATCGTCGATCCGATACAGCGGCGCGAATTGCTGGACGCGGCAGGGAAAGACGGCGCCGTGGTCCCAGATACGACACTCGCAGACTTGTTCGCTGCCCGAGCGCTGGACCAGCCGGATGCTGTCGCGGTCACCGATGGCGTCTCGCGGCTGACCTACGCGGAACTGGATCAACGGTCCGCCCAGGTCGCGGCCCGGCTGATCGAACAGGGTGTGGAGTCGGAATCGCTTGTGGCCGTGGCTTTGCCGCGTTCGATCGAACTGGTCGTGGGCCTGCTCGCAGTGATTCGGGCAGGCGCCGGGTATCTGCCACTCGACGTGGCGTATCCGCACGACCGATTGCGGTTCGTGCTCGACGATGCGCGTCCAGCGGCGGTGCTGACCTCCGCCGAAATGGCGACGACCCTGCCCGAGTATGCGGCACCGATGGTGCTGGTCGAGGATTGTGCGGACGCAGCAGACACCGCCGACGCGGCGATGCCGAACTTGCGGCTGGACAATGTCGCGTACGTGATCTATACCTCCGGATCGACGGGCCGTCCCAAGGGAGTGCCGATCAGTCACCGCGAAGCGGTCACGTTGTTCACCAGCACGGCCGAACGTTTCGATGTCGGCCCAGACGACGTGTGGACGCTGTTCCATTCGTACGCCTTCGATTTCGCGGTATGGGAAATGTGGGGTGCGCTGCTGTCCGGCGGCAGGCTGGTTGTGGTCGACTACGACACATCCAGGTCGCCGAAGGAGTTCGTCGATCTCGTGGCGCGCGAGCGTGTGACGGTATTGAGCCAGACTCCGTCGGCGTTTTACGGCTTCGCCGAAGCAGAGCGTCTGTATCGCGAATCCGGTTGCACCGCAGGTCCACTCGCTCTGCGTTACGTTATATTCGGTGGCGAGCCGGTGGATGTATCCCGCTTGACCAATTGGTTCGCGGATCACGATCGAAGATCACCGCGCTTGGTCAACATGTACGGGATCACCGAGACGACAGTGCATGTCACGTTCCGCGCGATCGAGGGCACGGAGGTGGCCGGGATCGGATCACCGCTGCCAGGGTTGCGGGTGTATGTGCTCGACGACCGGTTGCGGCCGGTGCCGATCGGCGTCGCCGGGGAGATCTATGTGGCCGGCGGGCAACTGTCGCGAGGCTACCTGCGCGCCCCGGCTTTGACCGCAGGACGATTCGTCGCGAATCCCTTCGACTCGCATGGTTCGCGGTTGTATCGATCCGGAGATCTCGGCCGGTGGAACAAGTCCGAGGGCCGGCTCGAATTGACCTACGCCGGTCGAGCGGATGCGCAGGTACAGCTGCGCGGTTACCGCATCGAACTGGGTGAGGTGGAGTCCGCATTGCTCCGGCATCCGCATGTGGTGCGCGCCGCCGCTGCGGTGCATCGCCATGTGCTCGGCGTCGATCAGCTGATCGGCTACGTGGTGGGGGCCGACGGCCAGCAGATCGATCCGGGCGAGGTCCGGGAGGCTGCCGCCCGTGTACTGACCACGTACATGGTCCCCTCGGCGGTGATGGTGCTGCCAGATCTGCCATTGACGGTCAATGGCAAACTCGATCGAAAGGCTCTGCCCCTTCCCGATTTCGATGCGTCGGTGACCGAGTTCGTCACGCCGCGAACTCATTCCGAGAAAATGATCGCTGACGTCTACGCACAGGTCCTGGGCCTGGAGCGGGTCGGGGTGTCGGATGGGTTCTTCGATCTGGGCGGCAATTCGCTGCTGGCCACCATGGCGGTGGCCGAGTTGCACGCTCGAGGCGTGACGATCGCCCTGCCCTGGATGTTCGACGATGCGTCACCGAAAGCGTTGGCGCGCAGGGCCGACGAAACCGCGGGCGGCTCCGGCCTGGAGGTGTTGCTTCCGCTTCGTGCGAGCGGATCGAAGCCTGCGATATTCGCCGTCCACCCCGCCGGAGGATTGGCATGGTTCTACGGCGGAGTGGTCGAGCATGTGGACAAGGACCGACCGGTATACGGCTTGCAGGATCCGCATGTGGTCGCGGGCGAACCAGGCGCGAAATCGGTGAACGAATTGGCCGAGCGGTATGTGGCCGAGATTCGGAGAGTGCAGCCGCACGGTCCGTATCACTTGCTCGGATGGTCTTTGGGTGGGCAAATCGCGCACGCGATCGCGGTCGAGTTGCAGCGCGACGGCGAACTCGTCGGAACCCTGACCCTGTTGGATTCCGCACCCGATTTGTCTGCTGATTCGATGATCGCCGCTGCGGACGAGTCCGCGCCAGGACACTTGATGGCGGACCTCCTCGGCGGCTGGCGGGAATTGTTCGACCTCGGCGATGTGGTACAGGCGCACACCCACGAGCAAGCATGGGCGGTCATCCGCAGCCAAGTGGTCGGAACCGGGCTGTTCACCGCCGAACAGACGGATCGGGTGATGGAGAGCTTCGAGACCGCGAGCGACCTGGCCGCCGGCTACCAGCCCGCAGTTTTCGACGGAGATCTCCTCTTCTTCACTGCCGGCAAAGACCGCACCGAAGAGGACGCTCTCGCGCAGGCGTGGCGCCCGTACGTGACCGGCAAGATACACAACACGGTTGTCGACGCACGGCACCTCGAGTTCAGTCATCCGCACGCAATGGCCGTTGTCGGCTCGGTCCTGGAAAGGTTCGTGAACCTACGTTGACTACTCCTCAGCAGTTTCGACTCGACGATGACAGAACCGTGACCTGCACGAGTCCGGCCGAGGCGCGCATGTTGTGGCGCGAGACGATGGCGGCGGACGGCCTCTACCAGCACGCCGCTGCCCGCCTGCGGCCCGGGGAGATCGTCTTGGACATCGGCGCGAACATCGGACTCGCCACGATGATGTTCGCGGAGAAGTGCCCCGGAATCGGGGTCATCGCCGCCGAGCCGGTACCGATGACTTTTCACTGTCTCCAGCGCAATATGGCCGCCCATGTGCCGCACGGGGTGTCGTTGCGAGTTGCGGTCGGCGCCGTGGCCAGGACTTTGCCATTCACCTGGTACCCGCAGGCGTCGGCCAATTCCAGTCTGTATGCCGACCGCGAACGAGACGATGAAAATACCAGGATCTTTCTGCACAACAGCGGCCTGGACGACGAATCGATCGGATACATCACTGCCGGCCTGCACGATGGCGAGCAGATCGACGTGGACGTGACCACGGTGTCGGCCGTGCTGGCCGAATATGCTCCCGACGCTCAGATCGGGCTGCTCAAAGTGGATGTGGAGCGGGCAGAATTGGATGTATTGCGCGGGATTTCCGAAAAGGATTGGCCCCGTATCCGTGCGGTCGTGGCCGAGGTACACGACACCGACGGCCGCCTGGCCCAGTTTTGCGAGTTGTTGAGCCGGCACGGACTGTCCCCGCACAATAGGCAAGACCCCTCCTTGGCCGGGACCGAACTGTACGAGGTCTACGCCGCCCGGCCGTCGGACTACTGACTCGATACAGACTCTGCCCGGCCACGATCCGCTCGGCGGCGAGGACGACGTGGTGGACCTGCGCGAGCTGGTCGCCGCCGAATCGGTACTGCGGGACAGTGAATCGGTCAGTGGTCGTCGCAATGTCCGTCATGCTCGCGGTGCAGATGTCCGTCGTGTACGCAGGGTCAATCGGGCCCGTACACCAGCGCATGGGACGACAAGATGAGAAGGCCCCGCGTGTTCCACGTGGGAACGCGCGGGGCCTGGTGTTGCCGAGTATCAGGCGGTCAGCAGGCGATATCGATTCCCGCCGGACCCACCTGCCGCGCCATCTGCTCGCTCATGATTCCCCTTCCTCGCACCGCTCGGACCAACGATTATGGATCGCCGACGGGGGCTTGCGGCAAGTACCCGTGCGCGGTATTCATTGAAGTGGGGAGAAGATCAGGCGAGCCGGTGACCGCCGTCCACATGCAGGACAGTGCCGGTCACGAAGGTGCTCTTCAGCAGCGAAACCACTGCCACCGCAATATCTTCCGGATTCCCCAGCCGCCGCGCGGGCAGCTTCTCCGCCATGGCCTGCAACCGCTGTTCCTTGTCGTCCCACGGCATCCGCTCCCAGATCCCGGTCATCACCCACCCCGGCGACACGGCATTCACCCGGACCGGCGCCAACTCCACCGCGAGCGCCCGCACCAGCCCCTCGAGCGCCGCGTTCACCGCCGCCACCATCGCCCCACCCGCCGCCGGGCGATACGCCGCGATACCGGAAACAACAGTGAGCGACCCGTTCTCGCTGAGCCGCGCATGCTTCGCCAGCAACATCGACCCGATCAATTTCGTCTCGATGAATCCGCGCCCCTTCTCGAAATCGAACGTGGCGATCGGGCCATATGCCCCCGCCACATCCGCCGCGGTGCTGATCACATGATCGACGGTCCCCACCGTCTCGAACACCCGCGAAACCTGCGCCTCGTCACTGACATCCGCCGCGACCGCACTGACCTTCCCGTCCCCCAACTCCCGCACCGCATCGGCCAGCCGCTCCTGCGACCGCCCGACGATCACCACCTCGTACCCCTCCGCGAGCAGCGAATCGGCAATAGCGAACCCCATTCCCGACCCACCCCCGACTACAACCGCACGCCCAGCCCGCTGCCCAATCCCGTTATCCGTCATGCCATTCAGCCAACCGCCGCGAACACCCCCGGTCCACGACGCTTCTCCGAACCCGTCTTAGCCCCGACCTAACATCCCCGCTCACCGGTTCGAGGCAATCCATTCACCTCGTGAAAACTGATCCGCGGCTCCCCGACAATCCCGACCCACCCGGCCGCATCACCGAACCGCACCGCCGAGAACCGCCGGAACACTTCCTCCGATTCCCATACCTCCGCGATCCGAATCCCGCTCTCCGTGGCCGCGACCCACCCGAACAATCCCCCGTCCGGCATCGACCCACCCGCGGGCGCGCCCAGCCTGCCCATCACGCGGTCGTACTGCTCGACCGTCACCCCATCGACCTGGATCTCCACCCCGACCACCATGGCCGTCCCCCTTTCACCGCCGAACCCCATTGGGCCAGATTCTCCCCAGCCCAGCACGACCCCGAAACACGGGGCAACCGGCCGAGGCTGACACGCTTTTCGGCTGGTTCCGAAAATTGTCGGCGGTGGGTGTCGAGAATGGGCGGGTGGCTCCGTCCCAGGGGTGACAGACACATTCGGCCTGGCTGGTCGAAGCGAACCCAGGGAGACATCATGGCCAAGTATCTGCTGCTCAAGCACTATCGGGGCGCACCGGCGGCGGTCAATGACGTGCCGATGGACCAGTGGACGCCGGAGGAGGTGACCGCGCATGTGCAGTACATGCGGGACTTCGCGGATCGGCTGGAGCGGAGCGGGGAGTTCGTGGACGCGCAGGCGCTGGCGCAGACCGGGACGTGGGTGCGGTCCGACGGGGAGGGGCAGCCGCCGGTGACCGACGGGCCGTTCGCGGAGACGAAGGATCTGATCGCCGGGTGGATGGTGATCGACGTGGACTCCTACGAGCGGGCGATCGAGCTGGCCGGGGAGCTGTCGGCGGCGCCGGGAGCGGGCGGGAAGCCGATCCACGAGTGGCTCGAGCTGCGGCCGTTCCTGAACGAGTCGGCGCACGAGCACGCCGATCACCGCGGGGACGAGCGCACGCAGCAGCGCCTCGTTCACTCGGTCGCCGCCGGAGGTGGTCACGTTCGGGCACGGTGGTGGCCACGCGGGATGCCGCGTTCCTGAGCCCGCGATCAGGACCGGGTGACGGCTCCGAGCTGTGGCACGAGTTGTGTTGCGACAGTGGAGACATGCTTGACGAAGGCGGCCCGGTCGGTGCGGAGGCTGCCTTCGGTCCACTCCACGAACAGGGAGATGATCGCCCCGAACAGCGCGGAGAACTGCATCCGGATCGCGGGGTCGTCGGGTGATCCGGCGACGAGATCCCCGAGCGCGGCGGTGGTGATGGCCGGAAGGGTGTCGCGGACGTACCGGCGCAGGCGGGCGTCGGCGACGGGTTCCATCAGCAGGATCCGGCAGATTCGCGGGTCGGACTCCATCAGTCGGGCGGCCGCGTCGAACAGCCCGGCCAGATCGCGGGCGCCCAAGGCGGGCCGGATGGCCTCCTCGAGCCGCACGAGCGCCGCCGTGTACACCGCGTGCAGCAGGTCGTCGATGTCGGCGAAGCTCTCGTAGAAGAACTTCTGGCTCAACCCGGCCGCACGGCACACGGCCCGCATGCCCAGTGCGGCAACGCCTTCCGTCCCGACGATCTCGGTCCCGGCCTCGATGAGCCGGACGCGCCGGTCCGCCACCCGGTCGTCGGTGCTGCGTCCGCCATAGCTCCTTGACACACCGAGACGATATCAGGAAGCATCTGCTTCAGAAAGCAGTTGCTTCCCGATGGAGTCGCGATGTTCACCGACCACCAGTTCCAGCAGGCCCTCGCACAATCCCGCCTGGCCCAACCGATCCCGAAGATCCTGGGCAACCGAGCCGCCCCGGTCGAAGTCCTCGACGAGCAGGCTCTGACCGCAATGACCACCCGGTGGTTCGACGAATACGAGCACAAGATCGCGTTCTACGCCGACCACGGCCTGGACATCGCCTGGACCCTGGACTGGGCCAAGAAGTACTGGTGGAGCTGGCAAGCCCGCGATATGAGCTACAACCACGAGCTCTACACGCCCGACCTCCGCTACAAGGACGTCACCACCCTGGGCGCCACCATCGTCGGCCTGGACGAGTTCGTGGCCTACAACTTCGCCTTCTTCGACGCCATCCCCGACTGGCGCTACGACCCCATCCCCGGCCAGTCCTTCGTCGACATCACGCCCGGCGGCGAGGTGCGAATAGTGGTGCGCTACTACGGCAGCGGCCATCTCCACGGGCCCTTGAAACTGCACCCGTACGGCGGCGACGCCGTCTCCATCCCCGGCAATGGCGCTTTCGTCCAGTGCACCGCCGTGGACCGCTACCACTTCAACACCGACCACCTCATGTACGAGGGCGAAACCCTCTACGACCTGATCGACGCCGTGCAGACGGCCGGCTTGCTGCCGGGCCCGAAGACGGGCTCCTTCCGGTGGATGATGCGCGGCGCGGCCCTCGCGACGCGGGCGGCAACGGCCCTCGGCCGCAGCGCCCGCTGACTCTCACTTCGACGCGTTCCCGGCGGCGGGGAGTTCGATATTGCGCATGGTGACCAACGCGGTCGCGCACAAGGTCTCCTCGCCCTGGTCGACGCCGTAGACGTCGGCCGCCGCGACCGTGATCGCCTTGCCGGGCTTCACGACCCGCCCACGCGCCACGATCATCTCGCCGCGTGCCGGCGCGAGCAGTTTGACCGTGTAGTCGACGGTCATGTTCACCCACCCGACCGGCAGCAGGGTGCCCGCCGCCGACCCACCCGCGAAGTCCGCGAGCGAGCCGATCACCCCGCCTTGAAAGTTCCCGTTGTGCTCGGTCAGCTCCGCGCGGTACGGCTGGATGATCTCCGCCTCCCCCGCGGCCACCCGGCCGAACGAGAACCCGAGGTGCTTCGCCGCCGGCATGCTGAGGACCACCGCCCGCACGGCCTGTAGGACTTCCGGATTCCCCGTCTGCCACTCGCTCATACCGGTACCGTACCTCCCCAATCTGACCCGAACTTGAATTCAGCGTCAAATTTGGACCCAATGCGGGACTCGATTTCCCCGGCGTGGCACAACCCACACCCGCGCGCCCACCTGGATCCTCTATAAATGTAGAGGGAACCCCCGATACTGATCGGGCGGGTGAAGGAGTTGAGCCGAATGTCGGTGCAACCACTGGTCACTCACGTGTCCCACACCGCGCGGTGGGTGGCCGCGCACCGCGCCATCGAATCCGCCCGGCCGGACGCGCTGTTCCGCGACCCGCTGGCCGACCGCCTGGCCGGTCCGATCGGCCGCGAGATCGCGGCGGCCGCATGAGCGACCGCAACGAGGGCCTGCTGCGCCGCGCACCGTGGACGTTCCTGCCCGCCGAGGGCGTCGCCTACTTCGAGAACCTCGGCTGGGACGCGACCTATCTCGCGTCGATTGTCGTCGCCGCCGCTCGCTTCGATCGGCTCGCGCTCCCCGTCTCCCCCGAGGAACTCGAAGCCCAGCGGCCGGACCCGCGGGCGCCCGGCGACCAGCCCTACAGCGGCGTCGTCCGTCTGACTCCCGCTCGATCCGGGGGCCGCGCGCGCTAGCGGCGGAATTCCTCCACGGGCGTGAACTCGGCTTCGCGGTCGCCGACTTCCTTGCGGTACCACTGTTCTCGGCGGTGGCGCTGTACGCCGTCGGCGATCGCGTCGAGGCCGGGAATGGTGCGGCGGAGGGTCTCGGCGCCGAATATCAGCGGTGCTTGGAGGATCGGGTGCAGGACCCAGGGGAATCGGCGCGGCATGGTGTGGCGGGCGTAGGTCGCCGGGGGTAGCCAGAAGGCCGTGTAGCCGATCTGGATTCGGTAGTTGATGTGGTCGCGAATTCGCTTGGGCCATGGGCTGTCCGGGTTCGGCTCGAAGGCCGGGAGGTAGGACTCGACCAGCTCCTCCCCGTCCGCGCCCGCCGTGTACGCGCGTTTGACGAAGGCGGCGAACATGATTTGCACGGACTCCTGGAAGTTGCGCGGATACCAGGTGGGCTGCACGCCGAGGAGGTGACCCACGTAGCGCCAGAAGTGCAGGGTGGCTTCGATTTCGGTGATGGTGGTCTGGTGGCCGATGCTCCACAGTCCGAGGCCGGGGACCACGCTTCCGGCCAGGAGGGTGAGGGTCGCGTCGCCGATGCTGATCGGGACGCCATTCGGGGGCGGTTTCGAACTCCTCGAACAAGCGGATCAGGGTCGCGATGGTTGCCGGAACCTTGTCCCTGGTCATGCGGCCAGCGTAAAATGAGCTCGTGCTCACTTTCTACTCACTTCTGCGGCGGCGGGGTGCTCATGGCTGAAACCCCGTCTGTACGGCGCAAGAAGCCGAGCCAGGAGCGCGCCCGGGAGACCAAGGAGCGGGTTCTCGACTCCGCCGCTCATCTTTTCGCCGAGCACGGCGTCGCCGATGTGTCCACGAATCGCATCGCCGCGCACGCCCATATCAGTATCGGGTCGCTGTACCGATATTTCGAAGACAAGGCCGCGATCGTCGATGTCCTGCGCAACCGGCTGCTCACCGAATTGGAAGAGTGCTTCACCGAAGCGGTCCTCGGCAGCCTGGGGCTTCCGCTGCACGAGTCGGTGCAGACCAGCATGCGGGCCGTCATGCGCGCCTTGACCTCCCGACAGGGCCTGGTGCGCGCGCTGGCCGCCGACGCCACCGTTTCGGGTATCGGTTTCGGCGGCCTGGAACGTCGGCTGCTGGTGCTGACCCGCGGCTACCTGCTGCAGCAACTCGGCCCGCGTCCCGACGACGAACTCGATACCCGCGCTTTCGTGATGGTGAACGCGGGCTTGGCCGCCAGCCTGCGGATCGCGCTGCACCCGCCGGAGGGACTCGACCCGGACCGGCTCATCGAGGAGACCGCGAACATGTTCGGCGACTGGCTCGCCGCGGGAACCTGAGCGTCCGAACTGTCGACTTGGCCCTCGGCGCGGGACGACGGTGCCGACCACGCCGGCCGCGCCGGTGATCGCGTACGACCCACTGACACCGCCGCTCTGCAGGCTTCGCGCAACGCCCGGCGGCGATGGCGAATGTCGTTAGGATCGCGGCATGGGGAGTCACAGTGTCGATCACATGCCGGATGGGGCCGTGCGGCGTTCGGTTGTTCTGGGTGGGGGCGGTGTCCCCGGTTCGGCGTGGATGGCGGGATTGGCCGCCGAATCGCGCCGCCGGGGAATCGATTTGGCTGCGGCCGACTCGATCGTCGGCACATCCGCGGGCGCGATCGTCGGGGCCGCGCTGATCGTGGGGCGGGATCTGGATTCGTTCGCCGACGATCCACGCCGTCCCGGCAGCGCGGAATCGCCGAACGCGATGAAACCGGAGCTGATCGCCAAGGTTTTCTCACTGATGGCGGACCGGTCACTGGATCGCGAGTTCGCGCGCCGCGAGATCGGCCGTCTCGCAATGACAGTCGAGCCCGCTCTACCCGCGCATATCGCCCCGATGGAGTGGCTGGTCGGCGGCAACGACTGGCCGGACGACAAGTTGCGGATCGTCGTCCTGGACGCGGCAACCGGTGAACGCCGGGTGTGGGACAGCGGCAGCCGTGTCCCCCTGGCCACCGCTGTCGCCGCCAGCCGTTCCTTCCCGGGAACCTTCCCGCCCGTCGTCGTGGCGGACCGCTACTACATCGACGGCGGCGTCTGGTCCCCCACCAACGCCGACCTCGCCGCGGACTCCGACATCCTCCTGGTCGTCGAACCGCTGGCACACCGATTCCCGCCGCAACTGCTCCAGTCCGAACTCGCGACCACGGCGGCCGGAACCGTCGTGCGATTCGTCCCCGACGCGGCCATGATCGACGTATTCAACTCGGCCGCCATCAATCCGGACGTCCTCGCGAGCTGGCCGGCAGCGTTTCGAGCGGGTGTCCGCCAGGCCGAGGACCTGGCACAGCGCTTGATCGACGCCGGCTGGCAGTCACCGGGCCCTGACCCGTCGCGAGTCCGGTATCGGACCGGTCGACAGGCTTGACGGTTCGCCCGTGATCGGCGCAGGGATCTCCGAATAACGGTTCCCGACGGAATGGCCGGTAACCTGCCAGCCATGAGCGCAGGCCTGTTCGGACTCCTCGATGACGTGGCCGTGCTGGCCCGGCTCGCGGCTGCTTCCCTGGATGACATCGGCGCGGCCACCGGGCGGGCGACCGCCAAGGCCGCCGGTGTCGTCATCGACGACACCGCCGTGACACCGCAGTACGTGCACGGCATCACCGCCGACCGCGAACTTCCGATGATCAAGCGGATCGCGATCGGATCGCTGCGTAACAAGCTGGTCTTCATTCTTCCGGCGGCCCTGATCCTCAGCCAGTTCGCGCCGTGGCTGCTCACGCCGATCCTGATGGTCGGCGCCGGCTATCTGTGCTTCGAAGGCGCCGAAAAGGTGCTGGGCCGGTTCCTGCACCACGACAGCCGCGGCACCGAAACCGAGGGCGCCGCCGATGAGAAGGCGATGACCGCGGACGCCATCCGCACCGACTTCATCCTGTCCGCCGAGATCATGGTGATCGCCCTCAACGAGGTGGCCCACCAGTCGTTCGTGCCTCGGCTGATCATCCTCGCCATCGTCGCCGTGGTCATCACCGCCGCGGTGTACGGCGTCGTCGGCGTCATCGTGAAGATGGACGATGTCGGGCTGTCCCTGGCCCAGCGCTCATCGACGTTCGTGCAGGCTCTCGGCCGCGGACTGGTGACGGGAATGCCCAAACTGCTGTCGGCGCTGTCGATCATCGGCACGGTCGCGATGCTCTGGGTCGGCGGGCACATTCTGCTCAGCGGCACCGACACACTCGGCTGGCACGCGCCGTACTCGTGGGTGCACCACGCCGAGGAGGCCGTCCGGGATGCCGTGCCCGGCGTCGGCGGACTGATGGCGTGGCTGACGAACACGGCCGCCTCGGCGGTCATCGGATTCGTCGTCGGCACCATCGTGGTGCTGATCGTGCAGGTGCTGCCTTCAAGGAAAAGAACTGACTGAAGCTGAAACGAGTCTTCGGGGACCAGCCACGGTAGTCTCCAGCTATAGCCGTTTTCGCCAGAATCTTCGCGGCCGGATCGGGGTAAGCAAACACCGGATCAGCACTCGCCGAAAAGGGGTTCGTTATGAAAGCCAGCGTAGGTGACCAGCTTCTGGTTCACGGCCGGACCGTCGGACAGCCCGACCATACGGCCGAAGTCATCGAAGTCCTGGGACAGGAAGGCTCGCCGCCGTACCGTGTCCGATACGACGACGGGCACGAGACCATCATGAGTCCGGGACCCGACACCACCGTCCGGCACATCAGCACCGGAGACTGAACTGACGGAATGACGCCGACCTGGTCGAGCACCGAAGGAGCGTGTGATGGACCCGATGGCATTCCTCGAAGGCGGACCGGCCGACCTTCCCACTCGAATCGTTCCGCTCCCGCCACCGGGTGACGAGGTGAAGATTCAGCACCGCGGCGGATACGAGCATTTCGAGAACTCTCCCGGACATATCGAGACTCCCGAAGGCCGGCTGCCCGTATACCTGTGGTGCCGACGAACCGAGATCGCGGAATAACGGGACTCCGCGACCATCGGTTCCCTGAGGACTTTCCTGTCGACGGTACAGGCTGAAGGCCAGGAAGCTGACTTTCTGCTGATTGCCCAGATGTCGGTCGGCGGCAGTGGCTTTCACGCCCAATTGCGGGGTGATCCCGATCTGCGGGCCCTGCTTGTCGGGCCGGTCCGTCTGGTAGTCGACGAAGGCCAGGCCATGTAGGCCGCGTGGAGTTCGCCGTCGAACAGCTTCCAGAGGAAGGCGTTCATGGTTGCGGCGGCAGGGGCGTGGCGGGTCAGGATTTCGGCTACGGCGGGCGGGACTTCGGACGGGATGTGACCGGTGGCGCAGTCGATTACGTATTCGTTGCGGGCGATTGGGCCGCCGGTGGCGGGGGTCGGGATTCCGCAGACTTCGGTTACCAGCCAGTTGACCAGGCGCATGGCGATGTAGGCGGCGTCGTGGGTGGCGTGGCGTTCGACGAAGTCGCGTTCGTCGGGAGACAAGTCGAAATGTGGTGAGGTGGCCAGGCCGAAGTCGGTGAGGTAGAGCTGCTCACCGTCGGTGCGTATGTTGCCCCAGTGGGCGTCCATGTGTAGGAGCTGATGGTCTCGTAAGAAGGTCACGATCTCGGAGAGCTGATGTTCGATCGTCGCGGCCTTGCCGACCGGGTTGTCGCTCAACATATTCGATGCCGCGTGGGGGATGTATTCGGAGAACAGGACCAGCGAGGAGGGGGCTGCGGCCACCGCTTCCATGCGGGCACGAACCGCTGGCGACCCGCCTTGGGCGGCGACGACCTTGTCGATGTCGGCGTGTTCGGCTGCGATCGGTGGGCGGCCCGGCAGCACCCGCCAGTGGTAGAGCATGGGGAATGACTTGGTTTCACCGGCCAGGATCGCGTTGGTGACCATGTTGTTCGCGGCCAGCTCACGCCATGCGTTGAAGCTGGGGCCGCCGATTCCGTAGTGGCAGTGCAGCGGGAGGTCGAAGAGGTTCGCGGTGGAGGCCGGATTGGCCAGTTCCCGCTCGGATAGCGGGATGCGTTTGGCGAATACCGGTACGCCGTCGACGTCGAGGACCGCCGCACTGCCGCCCACTCCCACGCTGACGGGCCGACCATTGCCGATGAGCTCGGTGAGCTCGCTGTCACTTCGGTATCCCAGCTGATCCGAGAGTCTTTGGTGCCGCTCTTTTCTGGAGGCCGTCACCGGACAAGTCTGCCAGCGGTCGTGGCGAGGCTGCTGGATCGCACACAGAATGGGAGGGGCTGGTGGATCCGAGTGGAAGGAATTTCTGTGGTCAGCTCCGCGGCTCCGGCGCGCTCCGACACGATCGTTCCTGGTCGCGCTGTGGGTGCGCTGACCGCTCTTGCGCTGACCCTCGTCACCACGCTGGTGCTGGCTCCTCCCCCACTGGCCGACACGGGGAACCGCGGCTTCGCTGATCAGGACACGCTGCGGCAGGCTTTGCGTGACGGCTTTGTGGCGTACTGGAATTCCGGTGGTTCGACTCGGCCGCCGGCTCTGACGAGCGTCATCGACTATTGGTTCCGCTTTCATGTGGTCAAGGGCGTGATCGCGGCGCTACTGCTGGTCACGCTCATCGCCCTGGCGGCGTCGCTGTGGAAGGCTTACCTGCGCGCCGGCGGGCTCGGCGTAGGGCCGCAGTCCGCGCTGGCAACGGCGGGCGCCTTGGTCAGCCTGTTCGCTTTCGGGGCGCTTCTGGTGGTGATCGCGAACATCCAAGGGGCAGTGGCGCCGTTCTCCTCTTTGCTGCCGATGCTGCCGTCCGGCGCGAACGACCCCGAGCTGGCCGCCGCCTTCGACCAGATTCGGCAGCAGCTGAACGAATCCACCAGCGCCACACCGCCGGTGGACGACATGGTCGGCGATTTCGCCCGCTACCACGTCACCGTTGCCGTCATCGCCGCGGTACTCGCGATCACCGCCGTTGGCCTCACCGTCGTGTCGTGGAGACGGTTCGTGCGGTCTGCGGATACCCAGAGTAGGCGTCTCTTGTGCGCGTCCGGGATCGTCACCGCCTTGCTGTCGCCGGCCTCGCTCGTCCTGCTGGCGGCGAACACTTCGACGGCGATGAACTCCACGACTGCGCTGGCCGCCTTCTTCAACGGCAGCTGGTGAGCACTGCGGCGACCATCTTGCCCTCGGCATTGGTAATCCAGGTGACAGCCTTGCCGTCGTAGTCCGGGACATTGATCGCCATCCCCTGCTCGAGCCAATACTGCAGCAGCAGAGACTCTTTCATCGTTCCGACTTGCAGGGTGTGTGACGGATTGCACGAGGAATCGGTGGAATCGATCGCTTCCTGGAACGACACCACCGGCCGCGGGCTCCCCATCCACGGGATACCGGGCACGAGCACCGTCGTGGCGGTGACGATCGGATCGTCATGGTCATCATTGGTCCGGAACAGCAATTGCTTCGTGTACACCGGGAACGGAATCCCGAGCAGCCGAGTCTGCACTTCCCGACTCCGCACGATCTGCCCGGGCGCGTAATCAGCCAGGTCCGAGGGCGCTTCGTACCACGGATCCTGATCCGGGGTCGGAATCGGCAGCCGCCCATACAGATCCGGTTCCGCCGGCAACTGCGGCAACTGATTCCGATCGGGCGGGAACGACGGCGGAAAACCCGGCTCGGCCCGCGCGACTCCCGCTGTCATCACGAGGCACAGCGACAACGCCGAGAACACCGTTCGACGAATCCCAGTTCTACGCATCCGACCTCCTTGGCAACCACACGACAACACTGTCTGGGACAGCTCTTCATAATGTAGGTAGCGCGCGGGCAGGGATCAACGGTGAATCTTCCAGCTCTCACCCAGTCGGACTGTGCACTTTGCTCGGCTCGATCGTTGCGGCAGAACGAGATCGGCTATCGTCCGACTCACCATCAACGGCATACATGCGAGGGAATGTGGCGAGCGAGGCGAGGCGGGCAACTCCGGCCGATAAGGATCTGGATCCCGGGTTGTTCGACGGTGAAGCGCAGCAGTCCGCGGCTTGGCTCGCGTGGAGCGACCGGGCTGCGATCGATGGGCGGATCGAGGCATTGTTCGGCGAGACGCTGCCGAGGCTGGAAGCGGCGCGAGGCGGCGATGGTCGCCCATCATTGGATGACCGGTTCAGTGCCGGCGCGTTCGACTGGGTCGTTTCGCAGATCGATGCGGCTGTGCTCGACGAGAACGGGCGGTACATAGCCGAAAACAGCTATCTCGCTCAGCAATTCATCACCTACATCGGTGAGTGGATGGTGCGGCGAGTCGAGGGCGTTTGGTTCAACTCGCCGGGCAACGGGATGCCGATCTTCGATGGGTTCGGCCCGGCGATCGGCTTCCGATGGTCGCAGGAATCCGCGAACGATCTGCTCGTGCCGCTGTTCATGATGGCCGTCGAAGCAGACGACGCGCCCTACGCGTACTTCGTGGACCTGTTATACGGGCGCGCACTGGAGTTCGCGGAGGAGCGGGACCAGCCGGATCTGAAAGCGGAGCTATTCGCCTAACGGTGCGTGGACCTCGAATGCAGTGCGGCCGGCGAGCCCGCGATGAGCGCAGACCCGCTTCGCGAACGAGTCTGCGCCGGATTCAGTGCCGCAATGACACCAGCTTCCGCACCCACGAACGCTTCGGATCCTCATCCGGCTGTTCGGCCGTGGCTGCTGATTCGCTCGATGTGAAGGGGCACCGGGACTCCGCTGCCGCGGCATCCGCCTCCAGCGGCGCTCGCCGTACGAAGGCCGGCCGCAGCTGGGGGTCCGGCGGGTCGTAGTACCGGTGGAAGGTCGGGGTCAGACTCGCCGACAGCGGCGGGTTGATCCAGCTCCAGTCGGCCGGGCATGCTCGGCCCGCGTCCGCTTCGCGCTCGACGTGGTCGATGAACTGCTTGGCGACCGTGTGGTGGTCGACCAGATGGACGCGAGACTGCTTGTAGCTGTGCAGGATTGCACGACTGAGCTCGATCAGCGCGCGGTCGCGCCACAGTGTCCGCTCGTTCGAGCAGTCCATTCGCGCGTGCTCGGCGATCTTCGGGAGCAGGTCGTAGCGGTCGGAATCGCCGAGGTTGCGGCCGATCTCCGAGGAGACGTACCAGCCATTGAACGGCGCACACGGATAGCTGATGCCGCCGATCTCCAGGTCCATGTTCGACACCGCGGGCACCGCATGCCACTTCAAGCCGAGATCGCCGAACCAGGTGTGGTCGGGATGAGTCAGCGGAACCTCCAGGATGAGATCCGCGGGCACCGGGAACAGATGCACTTGCCCATCGGGCGACTGGATCAGCAGCGGGAGCACATCGAATCGACCCTGGCTGCGCGGCCGCCATCCTCTGGCCATCGCGAGATCGGTGAGTTCGACATTCGCGGGATCACCGAGCAGGCCGCCGGGAACTCGATAACCCGCGTATCGGATGAGCTGGGAGTTGAGAATTCGGAATGCCCGTCCCTCGGGATCGGCGGGCGGCCCGATGGTGATGAAGCAGCGGACCGCGCCGCCATTGGTGGCGCGGCGCAGATGCTGCCAGCATGCCTGCGCGATATCGGCCGCGGTGCGCGCGCCGCGCGCATCGAGGACTTCCAGTGCGCGCCAGTGCTTTCGACCGACGCAGCGATCGTGGTTGCGCCATGCCAGCCGGGCGCCGACGCGGAGTTCGTCCACGGTGTGCCGGTAGGTGCCGGTACTCCGGAACTCGCGCAATGCGGTCTTCACCCGGTCGGAGGGCAGGTGCGCCAGTTCGGGGTGGGCGAAGAACTCGGCGCACTCGCGCAGGCGCTCACCATCGGCGCCGGTCGCGGGGGGCGAGTCGGCGTGACCGACTGCCGCATCCTCGGGCTGTCGGCCGGTCGCGGGTGTTCTGCTCCGCCGTGATCCAGATACTGCGGTGGAGATCGTCATGAAGTTGTCGCCTTCGCGCTCGATTCAATCTCGCCTGATATCCAGCCTCGGCCCCTTCCTGACTTCCTTTCCCGCCGCTGAATATCGCACACTTCGCCCAGGGCGCGGGCGGGTTGCTCACGAATCCAACAGCTGCCCGGGAAGAGATTTCGATCGTGATGGGTTGCCCAGGCCCATGACTCTCACCGCAATATCCACGCTGCAAGCTCGCGCCGGTAAGGAAGAGGTGGTGCGCGCGCAGGCGCTGTCGCTGATCGAGCCGTCGTTGGCAGAACCCGGGTGCCTGAGTTACCAGCCCTATCAGCACCCGACTCGGCCTGGAAGCTGGGTCGTCATCGAAACCTGGGACAGCCGTATGGCTTTCGAGGCGCATCTGAACAGCCCGCATCTACAGGAGGCCTTCGCGGCGGGGGCCGAGCTGTTGGCTGGACCGCCCCAGGAACAGGTCTTCGAGGTACCCGACTCGATCTGATGGTCGGCTTGCCGTCGGAGCGCGGCTGATCAGGGTTCGTTCAGTATCAAGAAGCCCTGGTTGGGCCAGACCTTGATGGGGAATTCGCCGTGGTTGATGCGGTTCCACAGAACCCAGGAGCGGTGGTGGACGATCGCGGACTCCTCGTGACCGAGGATGTCGGCGGCGCCCAGCCCAGCCAAAACTAGAACATATGTTCGACTGTGCGGTATTCTCGGTCGGGTGAAGACACCTTCGACTGCACTGGCCCAGAGTGCTCCGGCACGGGGATGGTCGGAACTGGCTGATGTCGATCTGCTGCGCACCCTCGTCGAGACCGAACGGCACCGGCGGCGGCTGGGTGCGGCTATGGTCGCGGCCGTCGCCGAGGCTGAGCGACGTGGTCTCGCCGCCGATACCGGGTACCGCGATACGGCGGAGCTATTGAGTGATCTGTTGCGGATCAGTGCCTCTGAGGCGCGGAGGCGAATCGAATACGCGGCACCGCCGGTCCGCTCGCGTTCCAGAAAGGCGTGGAGGGCGTTGACGGCGGCGGGCTGAGGTCCCGCCCTGGCCGAGGTGTTGGCGGCACGGTCCGCGACGCCACTCACCGCGTCGCGGACCGACCGGAGGCGTCACGCCAGACGGCCACCGCCGTCGACGTGCAGGGTTGTCCCGGTGATGAACGGGTTGGTGAGTGCGAGGAGCGCAGCGGCGGAGATGTCGGCCGGGGTGCCGACCCGGCGGGCGGGGTTGCGTTCGGCGATGGCGGTGAGGAACGAGTCCTTACCGGGTCCGTCCCAGATGCCCGAATCGACAATGCCGGGGGCCAGTGCGTTGACACGGAGCGGCGCGAGTTCGACCGCGAGAGCTGCGGCGGCCGCGGCCGCGGCGGCGTTGGTCGCGGCCATCACTACCCGCCCGGGCGCGGGCCGCCACGCCGCGCCACCGGAGAACAGCAGAATCGCGCCGTCGGGCCGGAAGTGCGGAGCGAGGTGTTTGGCGAGCAGGATCGGACCGATCACCTTGGCGTCGAAGGCGCGGTGGACGGCGCCGCGGTCCAGCTCCGTCACCGGGCCGTTGGCGTGGTCGGCGGCGAGTGACACCAGATAGTCCAGTTCGCCGACGCGCTCGGCGAAGGCGCGGATCGTCGCTTCGTCGGTGAGGTCGAGTTCCGGGCGTCCGACCGAAATAACCTGTGCGCCTTGCGCTGTCGCATCCTCGGCGATACGCCGGCCGATACCCGATCCGGCGCCGACCACGACCATTTTCTTGTTCTGCAGTGTTGTCATGCTTGCTTCAGCGCCGTGCCGCAGACGAATCATCCCTTCGCAACCTGAATGTATTCGATGCTTGCCATAGAATTTGCGAATGCCTACCTTGAGGGCGCTGGAATGCCTGGTCGCGGTCCTGGATGCGGGGTCGATCACCGAAGCCGCGGCAGCACTGCACATGTCACAACCTGCGCTGTCGCATCAGCTGGCGGCGCTGGAACGCGAGATCGGAGCGCCGCTGCTGGAGCGCCTGCCGCGCGGGGTGCGACCGACCACCGTCGGACGGGCGGTGGAGGCCGACGCTCGCGCGACCCTCGCCGCCGCCACCCGCATGGTCGGTGCCGGACGCGCCGCGGCGCGCGGCGAAGCCGGACGGATCCGCCTGGCCTGCGCGGAGAGTCTGACCGTGAGCCTGCTCGCCCCGGTGCTGCGCGCCTGGCGGCGGCGCGCGCCGGATATCGAGGTGCTGGTCGCCGAAGCCACCAGTGCCGACGCACTGGCCCAGTCCATCGAGTCCGGGCGGGCCGACCTCGCGGTCGGTCCGCAGCCGACGCGCTGGACGGGGGCGTCCGCGCTCATCGGCCTCGAGGAGATCGTGGCTGTCCTTCCCACCGATCATCCACTGTCCCAGCACGATCGGCTCAGCTTCGACGACCTGCGCGACCAGCCGATCGTGCACTACCACCGCGATAACGGCCTGGCCGGCTGGTTCGACACCGAAGCCGCCCGCCACGGCGTCACCCTCACCCCGATCATGCGCACCCGCCAGGCCGCCACCGCCGCCCAGCTCGCCGCGGCCGGACTCGGCATCGCCTTGGTCCCCACCACCGCCCTCTCCACGGCCGTACCCGCAGACCTGAAACACCTCGATCCCGGCCTGACCCGAGAGCTGGTGTGTCTCCTCGGCGCGCCCAGCGACCCGCTGGTACGCCGGTTCGCGTCCGACCTCACCGCCCGCGGCGTACCCGTGCATCCACCGATCAGAGCGAAACTCAGCTGACCCGGATCACCGCTGGTCCGGTCCGAACACCGATGGGGGGCATAGCCGGTAGTTTCTCGGGTATGGACAACGAGGGACCCAGCCGGACGGCGCTCGTGACTGCCTACGCCCGTGCCTATCATCAAATTGCTGACCGGCCAAGGATTCTCACCGATCCACTGGCGGCACGACTGCTGGGTGTCAGCGCGGATGAGCTCACCGAATTCGGGCAGCCCGCAGAGGACCGTCCCGGGGCGAATGCGGGGGCCGGAATTCTGCGGCTGGGTGTCAGTGATCGTCCACGCCGCTTGTTCTTTGCCGCCCGTTCCCGTTTCGCCGAGGATCGTGTGGCCGAAGCCGTCGCTGCCGGGGTGCGCCAAGTCGTGATTCTCGGCGCGGGCCTGGACACCTTCGCCTACCGCAACCCGCACCCGAGCCTGCGGGTATTCGAGGTCGACCATCCCGCCACTCAAGCGTGGAAACGCCAACGCCTCACCGAATCCGGCATCGACCTGCCCGACCGATTGACTTTCGTGCCGGTCGATTTCGAAACCGATTCACTGGCAACGCGATTGGAGGCGGCCGGATTCGTTCGGACCGATCCGGCCGTGTTCGTGTGGCTCGGTGTCGTCTTCTATCTGACTCCCGACGCCGCCCGCACCACCCTCGAATACATTGCCGGTCAATCGGAGCCGGTCGAGGTGATCTTCGACTACCTGCAGGCCGCGGACACCGAGGAGGATCGCGCGAAGCTGCGGGCCCGCGAACACCGAGCAGCAGCCATCGGCGAACCCTGGCTCAGCTATTTCACTCCCGACGACCTCGCCGCCCAGTTGCGCGCACTCGGCTTCACCGACGTCGAAGACCATTCCGCCGCGGACCTCATCGCTGGATACCTCGATGAATCCGCCGAATTCGAGGACGAACCACCCCAGGCCCTACGCCCGGTCCACCTACTGCGGGCAAGCCGATACCGCGCCCCTGCCTGATCTGGCCGATCGGTGGCGAGTGCCTCTAAAATAGAGGCATGACGGAGAGCCTCAT
The DNA here is from genome assembly GCF_042732555.1 of Nocardia sp. NPDC059764. Classification (NCBI taxonomy): domain Bacteria; kingdom Bacillati; phylum Actinomycetota; class Actinomycetes; order Mycobacteriales; family Nocardiaceae; genus Nocardia; species Nocardia sp. NPDC059764. The sequence goes on along the minus strand of NZ_JBHWHH010000006.1, from coordinate 37,617 downwards.
ACTGCCGGTGTGGCAATCGAAGGACCCCACGCGGCTGCCGGACCTGCTCGCCGAGGAGGCGACGTTCTCGAGTCCGGTCGCCGACTACCACGGCCGCGCCCGTGCGGCGCACCTGCTGGCCACGATCGCCACGGTGCTCGACTCGGTGCACCAGACCCGGCAGTGGACCGACGGGCGGGAGAGGATATTCGCCTTCACCGCACGATTCGCCGACCAGGAACTTCAGGGGATGCTGCGGGAAGAGCTCTCCGAGGACGGCCGCCTGACCCACGTGACACTGTTCCTGCGCCCATACCGGGCACTGCGCGCGGCCATCGCGGAAATGGCGCGGCGACTGGAGAATTCACCCGCGCCGCAGGAGGTGTGATTGTGCCGACCGGAACACCGCGCCCCGGAATCCCGGTCCGCGGATCAACCACCGGACGCCCGATCATGGCCCTGTTCGACCTGATCGGGCGGCGCTGGGTACTCCGAGTGATCTGGGAACTCGATCAGGCCCCAACCCCTCTCACCTTCCGGGAACTGCGCACCGCCTGCGGCGACCTCTCCTCGAGCGTGCTGACCCGCCGTCTGGCCGAACTCGTCGAGGCCCGCCTCATCGAGCACGAGGAGGGATACCGACTGACCCGCGCCGGGCGTGCCCTCGTCGAACAGCTCGCACCGCTGACACAGTGGGCAGACGAGTGGCAAACGACGATGGCCGAGCCAGCACCCCAAGCTGGGCGGTAGCCCGGCAACCCCGAACGTAGCTCATGCCGAATGCCGCGCATTTCCAGCGTTAGACGTGGGCGTGCTTCAAGGTCACAGCCATACGGCGAAGCCTGTTCCGCAGTCGCCCATCTATGTTGGGAGTGAGCGGCAGGCCGGTGATGTCAGCGATCCGGTCCGCCACTTCCGCGACCGTGGCTGTATCGGTCCAGATGCGCTCTCCGAACTCCGGCTTGCCCAGCTGCTCGAGGCAACGATCGAGCTTGTCCACCGCGAACTGTTCTCTTCGCAGCAGCAGATCTTGTTGGCCTACGATCCGCAGGAAGGGCACGAGGCCAAGCCCACGGTCACGCAACCTGTCCAGCACCGTTTCCCGTTCAGCGAGCAACGCGAAGTGCCGCACTTCATGCCCGTTTTCGCGCAATCGCCCAACGGTTTCAGCGAAGTACTCGGGTTCGACGACGGTCATCGGCACGATGACCGTCCCCTCGTGTTCGGCGAGCACGAGGTCGAGGATCTCGAATACGCCGTAGCGCCAACTGGCATGGTCTTGAAAATCACCCCGCATGTGCGGAGGCAGCATCCGATGTAGCCCATATCCCAGCTGCTCTGGATCGCAGACCACGCTGCCGGGCAAACGCCTGTGCAACTCGTGGGCCGTCTGAGTCTTGCCTCCGCCAAAGGGCCCATTGATCCACAGCAGCATGATTCCGACCTTACCGATCGACTCACGGATTGCCTTGCCGCCCAGCTGTTCACCCCCAACTCACGTTCTGGAGTCGAATAACCTCTACGCCGCACTCGGGCTCCAACCACCGCCGGCCAGCCCGTCCGCCACCTGCTCCTCGCGGCTGGCTCCAACGGGCTCACGTACGCGCTCATGCCGAATGCAGGGCGTTCGTCCGTCGTAATTCGCTGCTGCACACCTCGACGCTCGTGGTATCGCGGAGTTGCATCCAGCGCTGAGTTACCCCTTTGCTCGGTCGATCCAGGCCCCCGAGCGTCGTTGCGGATGGTGTAGGAGGGGGAGGAGAAAAGCGGTCGAGGGAGGGAGAATGCAACCCACGACGGACTTCAGCTGCGACGGCCGCGCCGAAGGCGCGTACGCCAACCCCGACGATCCGCACACCTTCTACCGATGCATCAACGCCTACCCCGGCCCGGTCCTGGAGGACTGCCCTACCAACCTCTCTGCCGGACGCAACCTTCGGCCGAGCCGGTCGGTGGCGTGGACGAGCCAGTCTGGGTCGCCGTGTCGCCCTCCCCACATCGCTTCGCGGACTGCTCCGACCTGTGTCCAGCGACGTACCCGGTCGGGATCGACTTCGGCGGCGTCGCAATAGGCACCGAGTAGATCGAGCACGGTCGGCTTCATATTCGAGGCGCGGAGCAAGGTATTCGAAGCGGGGGCTGCGTATCACGATGAGGGCGTCGTGTGCCGAGTCGCCGACCGAGGTCTTGGGTCCGTTCGAACGCTATGACGTTTGGTCCTAGTGGCCTGCCTGCACGGTGTCGCATGGTTGTCGTATGACCGGTGTGCTCGAGATCACGGGTGCCGCGGCAGTGGGAATAGTGGCTGCGGTGGCCTACCGGCGTCTTCTGGCGCCTCAACTGATGACGTGGGGTGCGACCGATGACGAAGTTACCGGCCCCTTTCCTGGTGGCGACCTTGTCCCTGAGGGCGAGCGGGGAGCAACCATGGCCGTCACCATCGAGGCGGCCGCAGAGCAGGTATGGCCGTGGCTGGTTCAAATGGGTTGGGACCGCGGAGGCTTCTATTCCTGGGACCTCTTCGACAACGCGGGCCGTCCCAGCGCCCGGGAGGTTCACCCGGAGTGGCAGGGCCTCGGCGTCGGGGACCGCCTGAAGTGCCTCGGCCTCCCCTCTTATGCGGTGGTAACCCTTGAACCGAACCGATTCTTGGGGCTCTACTGGTTAGCCGATCTCCGAGGACAGTTGCTCGATCCAAGCCAGCCGCGGCCCTCGGCCTACATGGAGGGGCTCTGGGGCTTTCGCCTGACCAAGCTGCCTGGCCGACGCACCCGCCTGGTCATCGGCGGCTATCAAGCCGCCCGCCCCAGATGGTTCGAGCGGTTGATGTACGACTGGGTCTTTCCCGTAGTGGTGTGGATCATGCAGGCGCGCATGCTGGCCGTGCTGAAGCGCAACGTCGAGCGGACGGCCTCTGCGCTCGCTGAGCAACAGACAAGACGTGCGGATAGTGGCATGTCAGGCGACCTCGGTCTCGGTTGATCGGTCCGGTTCGGTCGGGGTGATCAATGGCCCGAGGTCAACTCGAGCCGTTGGGCATCCATGGAACGCCTGTCTATGCCAATGAGCGAGCGGTCCGCCGGTCCGTGCGCGCCCTATTCTCGACTTGGACCGATCCCTGGAGCTTGACTTCTCCGAGCGGGTGATTCACGGCCGGGTGTGTGCCAGGCGGGTGAAGGTTGCGTGTAGTGCGCGGGTGAGGGTGTCTTGTTCGGGGAGGATGTCGGGGTCGGCGATGGTGTTGACCGTGAGGGTGCCTGCGTAGGACAGCACCGCGAAGGTGACGCCGATGTTTCCCGGTGTTGCTACCAGTGGCATGAGCGCGTCGATCCGGTGGCCCGCCAGGTGCAGGGCCGTGCCGGGGCCGCGCAGGTTCGTTTCGAAGCTGTGCACCAGTCGTTGATGGTCGATGAACAGCCGGAACAAGCCGAAGCGATGAAGCAGCCGGAATGCCAACCCCAGCGGCCTCGCCGAGCTCGCCCGGGTCGACGATCCTCGCGCAGCGGTGTTCGCGGTGACGATCGCGGTAAGCCGAGCCGGATCATCGGTGATGGCCGGCACCGCCAGCGGGCGCACGCCGGTGTTGTTGCCGAGATCGCTCACGGTGGTGGTACGGCGCCCGGAGACCGGAATCGACATCACCAGCCGGTGCAGTCGTTCCCCGCGCGCGTCCAGGATCTCGAGCAGGGCACCGGTGACCGCGGCGAGGACGACATCGTTGACGGTGCCCCCGAACCGGTGTGCGGTGGCGGCCACCTCGTTCAGCGCCACGGCGGTCGATGCCAGTCTGCGGCGGTGTGTGGTGGGCCGGATCAGCGAGATCCGTTCGGCTGGACGCAGTTAGGGCACCCCGAATGTCAATTCCCGCAGTCCCGCACAGCCACGCCGGAGATCGGCCGCAAGCGAGCCGATCGCGCGCAGCTTCGCCAGTGTCGCGTCCACCGCAAGTCCCCGGATGCTTGGCGCTGGGCGTGGAAACCGCGCGACGGCTGCGTGGTTGCCTTCGTCGGCCAGGGCAGTCAGGACGGCCAGACTGCCGAGGCCGTCCGCGAGCACGTGATGCAGGACGACGACGAGTGCGGCATGGCCGGTTCCGGTCACCGAATACGCCTGCCACAGCGGAAGGTCGGGTGCGAATGGACGGCACAGCAGGTCGGCGGCGATATCGAACAGTGCCCGGCGAGTGCCTGGTTGCGGCCACCGCAGGTGTGTCAGATGCCGGTCCACCGAGAACGTCGGATCGTCGACCCAGATCGGTCGGCCGCAGCCGAAAGGGGTGCGGCGCAGCGCCTGTCGCAGACGCGGGACATGCGGGACACGTTCGCGCAGCAACGCGCGAACTTCGGCCGGAGTCGGCCCCGCACCGTCGAAGATCAGAATTGCGCCGAGGTTCATCGGCACCGAGGCATGGTCTGCGGCCAGCACCGTCAGGTCCGCCGGCCCGGCTCGGTCGATCCGGCCTCGGCGTGAACTGTCAGCGTGCCATCGGAATCCGCTGGCACGCAACGACTGCCGGTCGATATCCATTCATCCCCGTGTTTCCGCATCCGTAGCGATCGTGCGCAACGTGGCCCGCATCATGTGCGCCACGAACGGGCGGATCAACCACCAGTACCGCAGAAATCGCCGCCGCGATACAGGATCGGTGGTGACGGTGCGAACCTCGTAGCCGAGCAGGCTGGCATGCTCGCCATAACCGGTGACGGTGAAGTTCGCCGCGATCTTCCCCCATCCCGGCTCGGTGAAGCCGGCAAAGTCCGCCCGTGGTACGTCGCGCCATTCGATATCCGGCCGCCAGAACTTGCCGACCGCACCGAACGCGATCTCACGTCCCGGTATCTCGCCGAGCAGCAGCCAGCCCGGCAGCCCGACCCCCTCACCCACCACCAGTCGCTGCGGAGTGGGGACCGCCCGGCCGCTCCAGCGAGCGGGCAGCCCCCGAATCCACATCGAGACCGTCGTCACTGGCGTACGCACGCTCAGTAAATCCAGACCGCGTGCAGCCTGATAGGTCGCACGCGGATCAGCGTGCACCACCAGATGCTCGATCAGGCCAGCGTCGAAGGCCGGCACCGCGGACTCGATAAGCACGGGTCCGACACCAGATCCCGTCGTCATAGATCCATCATCGGCACAGCTCCGCAGCCGCCCCAGGGCCGAAGGTAACGTCGCCCCGAGACCTTGGGAGGAGATATCCGACCGATCGTTCTCACCAGCGGTTCAGGACATCCGATATTGCCGCTTACAAGGCTGTTCGGACCGGCCAGGCCGTTGCCGCAGGTTGACCTCCAGGCTCAGGACAGCCTGATCGACCAATGCAGTCCTACGAGTGCGCGTTCTGCGGGGAAACAGTCCACGGCACGAGCGCTGAGTTGCGTGTCATAACGGTATCCGCTCGCGAAGTACCAGGTTTTCAAGAGCTTTTCGCCCACCGGTCCTGTTTGGTCTCCGCGTTGCGTCCCACGTTCCCGCTCAGCGAAGTTCTCGATCCGACTGCGGCGGAGCGGGCATCCTGACATGCCGCGCCCCGCGCTGACCGGACCGGTCTTCGCTGGGTCTTGGTGGCCGGAAGCTGGTGCGGTGATTCAGCTCGCCCGGCGAACCTCCGAGCTATCGGTGCTCCAGACAACGCTGTGGTTGAGCCAGTCTGTGGGTCCTCGGACGAATCTCGATACCCGATGCTCCCAGCATCAGGGTCGGATCGTCGGTCGGCTCTGAGAGGATGCCCGCGAACGTTGCCAAACACGGGAGAAGTGCGTGACGGACCAGACCCTGCGAATGATCGGTGAGCTCATGGGGTCGGTTCCCCCGGCAGGTTCATTTGCTGCGTGTCGGACGGCCTCGGCAGAGAACCTGGTGATCAATGTGGACGGGGTGGGGCCGATCCGGTTTCCCGTGACGCCGGTTCAGGCGCAGGAGCTGCGCGAGGTCGCGCGGCCGGCGCGGTACGGTCTGCGCGAGCAGACCCTGTTGGACGCGAATGTGCGTGACACATGGGAGGTTCCGCAGGACCGCGTAACCGTCGACGAGCGGCGCTGGCGCGAGACGTTGCAGCCGATGCTGAACATGCTGCGGGCCGAGCTGGGTTTGGCACCGGACTGTGAGTTGTCGGCGGAGCTGCATTCGATGCTGGTGTACGAGCCGGGACAGTTCTTTCAACGCCATCAGGATTCGGAGAAGGCCGACGGAATGATCGGCACGTTGGTGGTGACACTTCCTTCGAGGTTCACCGGCGGGGAGCTGGTGATCGAGCAACTTGGGAAGACGATCACCGACCAGGGTTCGCCGCAGGAGCTGTCCTTCGTCGCGTTCTATGGCGATTGCGCGCATGAGGTGCTGCCGGTTACGGATGGTTTCCGGATCACGCTGACCTACAACCTGGTGGCGCACGGGCGTACCGGACCGGACACCGCTGGGTTCGCCACGCATCCGTCGGTTGCGTTGTTGGCCGAGCAGTTACGCGCACATTTCACCACGCCGATGGAATCGTCGACCCGGCCTTCTCGAGGCGAGTCCAGATCGCGGCGGGTCTGGCGGCGCTGGGGGTGGGGCGCGGGGACACGGTGGCCTCCCCCGAGCAGATCGCGCACTTGTTCGCCAATGCCGGGTCGACGCGCTGATCAACTTGTCTACCTGCTGGATCATCAGTATTCCCAGCAGGGATTCGGGTGGGATCGGCTCAAGGGCGGCGATGCTGCCAGGACCGGGATGATGCTCGCCGCAGCCGAACTCGCGGGCTACGACGCGTCGCTGGCCCTCGCGGAGGTCGAGGACTCCTACGAGGAGGACGATTACACCTCGTACATGTTGATCCATCGTCAGCGTTGGGAGCGTATCGAGGACGGGTGGAAATGCGTCGAAAGCTCCGAGCCGGAGTTCGACGACGACGGGGATTTGACCGATCCTGTCCCCGAAGACCCCGCGAGCATTCCTGTACGGGCCAGCCTTCCCTTGACACCGGACTCGGACGAACTCGGCGAGCTGTTGTCGTCGACCATCACGTTGACGTGGCTGATCGACCAGTCAGGGGCGTCGGGTGAGCCCGCCGTGCTAGAGGTCGTCAAGGAAGGGGAGTTGTGTACGGGCGCGGCGAAGTCGACGCTCGAGCCGTTCGCGTCCGAAATCGAGGGTTACATGGGAAACGAAGGAAACACCGCCAACTTCTGGTACCGGCGCGCGGCGATCGTCATCCGGCCTCGTCAATAAAAGGCCCGGCGAGCACTCCCCGATCCGGCTGATTGAAGTGGCTGAGATCGACAGGCATCGACCATGCAACCGAGACACTGTAATGCCGCAAACCGCGCTGACCGAACCGGCCAGCGCAGGCGCTGGCGGCCGAAACCTGGTGCGGTGCGGACCGCCTGAGCCCGCACCGATCAGCGGATCTCGACGACCACTTTGCCGAGGGCACGCCCCGTACCCACGTGGGCCAGCGCAGCCGCGGTCTCGTCGAGAGGGAAACTGCGGTCGATGTGGATATCGATCCGGCCCGCGACACACGACTCCGCGAGGGGTGTGAAGTGCGCGGGGCCTTCCTTCACCGCGAGGACCCCGAGCCTGCGGCCGGTCACCGGCCCGGCGACCACGCCGACCGTCGTCATCCGCAGCAACGCGCTGGTGGTGCCGCCGACACAGCGGTACCGGCCGCCGCGTGCGACCGACCTGCGATAGGCGAAGACCGATCGGTGGGCGACGAGGTCGAGTACCCGGTCGTACGGTCCGGTTCGGGTGAAGTCCTCGGCGCGATAGTCGATGACCTCGTCGGCGCCGAGCGTGCGCATGAACGCCTGTTTGGCTGCGTTGTCCACCCCGGTCACATGCGCTCCCGCGCGCTTGGCCAACTGGATCGCGAACGCTCCTGAGCCCCCGCCCGCACCGTTGACCAACACCGACATACCGGCGGTGATATCGGCCGTGCCCTGCAGTGCGATCGCGCCCGCCTGCGGCAGGGTCGATGCCTCGGTGAAGCTCAGCGACGCCGGTTTGCGGGCCAGCGCTGATTCGGGAGCCACGGCGTATTCTGCGAAACCGCCCTTGAGCGTGAGATTGTCGCCGTAGACCTCGTCACCCGGCGCGAACAGAGTGACTTCGGAGCCGACGGCCTCGACCCGCCCGGCGATATCGGATCCGAGTACCGGGGTTCTCGGTGCCCGGAGCCCGCCGATGCGCGAATACAGCGGCGTCCCCCGCAGCGTCTCCCAATCGGAGAGGTTGATCGACGTCGCGTGCACCTGGACGAGCACCTGTTTCGGCCCGGGGGAAGGTACCGGGATTTCCGCGATCGACAGCATCTCGGGACCGCCGTAGCGGTCATACACAACGGCTCTCATGCGATTCCGGCATGGAGGAACGAACGGCAGTGCGGCACACGACGAAGCCTATTCGATGGACTGTCGCAGGATGGGACGAACAGTGCGTCGGCCTTCAGACCGACGCCCCAAAATCTGATCCTGCACAACAGCATCGAGAAGAATTCGACCGATGTTGGCACGCCGCGATGCCGCTGGGCGAGAGCCCGGGCGACGGCCCGACCGGCACGCGGCCGAGACCGGTTACTACGCGTGACATCCGCCTTTGCCGAATTGGGCATGTGCTTGCAGGCGATGGGTGTCGGCCGTTGCAGATGCCGATCACGGTTGGCAGGATGGCCCGGGTATGCCGCATCTATCCGATATCGCTCGTGACAGCCTCGACGGTCTGTCTGTAGGGGACGCACTCGGCGCCCAGTTCTTCGTGCCCGGCAGTTCGATTCCCGACCTTCTCGCCGGACGGCCACCCGTCGGACCGTGGCCCTGGACCGACGACACCGAGATGGCTTGCTCTGTGCACACCGAGATCCGCACCCGTGGCGGCATCGATCGCGACGCACTCGCGACCGCGTTCGCCGACCGCTGTGAGCCCTACCGTGGTTACGGCGCCGGCACAGTCGTTGTGCTGCATCAGATCCGTGACGGGCGTCCCTGGGGCGAAGCGGCCGCGGCCGCATTCGACGGACGTGGTTCCTGGGGCAACGGCGCGGCCATGCGCGTCGCCCCACTCGGAGCCCACTTCGCCGGCAACCCGGACCAGGCCGCCAACCAAGCGGCCTTCTCCGCCGAGATCACTCACCGGCATCCCGAGGCGATCCTCGGCGCCATGGCCGTGGCCGTCGCGGCCAGCCACGCCGCGGCCACTCGCGAAACGGGCTGCACGCCAGCGGAACTGCTCGCCGCGGTCGACCCGTACCTGATCGAAGGACACACCACCGCGGGTATTCGCCGAGCCCGGGAACTGCTGGGCCACACGGTCGCCGAGGCCGCCTACGAGCTCGGGAACGGTGCCCGCGTCAGCGCCCAGGACACCGTTCCTTTCACCCTCTGGGTTGCGGCCACCTACCTGCACGACTACCCCGCAGCCATCACCGCCTGCATCCAAGCGGGCGGTGACGCGGACACCACCGCCGCCATCGCCGGCGGCATCGTGGCCGCGCATACCGGCATCGGGAACCGGGCCGGCGTCAGAGGCGTACCGCACGAATGGCTTTCCGCCAGAGAGCCTCTCCCACCGTGGGCGATCCGCTGAACGGATTCCACCGGTTCGTAGCGATCAAATGATCCACCGGGCGGGAACGCACTCATCTGCCGCTGTTCGCACCGATTGAACCGGCGTCAATGACAACGCCGCATGCCCGACTTCGCTTCGGCCATGAGTTTGCCAGTAGATTGCTGCGGCACACGGCGGTATCGTGAATGCGAGCCTCCGCCGTTGGATTGGAGAGCACCGTGAGCGACGATCCGGCCCGCAAGAAATTCTCCGAGCTCAAGAAGCGCGCCGGACAGCGTCTGGTGACCGGACCACGGCGTTTCCTCATCCCCGACGCCGACCTCGACGAGTTCTGGGCCACGCTGGAGCCCGCGACGATCGACTTCATGATCGGTGAATGGGAGGGTGGCGAGTTCGACACCGGCCATCGCGAAAACGGAACACTGGCCCAGATCAACTGGTTCGGCAAGACCTTCCATTCGGCCACCGACGTGCAGCCTCTGATCTGCCTGGACGCCGACGGCAACAAGTACTCGAACACCGAGAACGGCGAAGGCAGCCTCTGGATGGAGGAGTTCCGCGGCGAGGTCACCGCGACGATGGTGTTCGACGGGCAGCCCGTTCACGACCATTTCAAGAAGATCGACGACGACGCCGTGATGGGCATCATGGACGGCAAGAACGCCCTCGACAGCGGCCGATACGCATATTTCTATCTCGAGCGGGTCTAGATGTGCCATCGCATGCGCTGACGTACCGATGACAGCCTTATGTGGTCCAGATGGCATCGAATCACGAGGTGGCCGCGGCCTGCTCGAACATGCCGGGATCGTGCGAGCACACCATCAGCAGGTCCGGACCACTCGATCGATAGAGGTCGGCCAGGCGCGCGTGATTGTCCTGGACCAGCTCGCGGTCATGGGCGAGCATGTTCTCCGCGGCGGCCAGCATCCCCGGCACCGGGGAGCGGCCATCCACGGTGCCCGAATGCAGGAAGGCGTCACCGCAGTGCATGACCCAGCGGTGTCCGGCATCGACCGCGATCGCGGTGTGGCCGCGGGTATGGCCGGGCATTGGGATCATCACAATGCCGGGGCTGATACCGGTCAACTCCTGAGCCGTGAACCCACGCCAGCTCTCCCCCTCCGGCCGGTACTCGACGATCGTCGGATCGTGCTCCCACAGCATCGAATTGAACCGGAGCCGATCCCCCTCGGTCGGCCGGCGCATGGCGAGTGCCTCGGCCGCGGTGAGATGCAGTGTGGCGTGCGGAAAATCGGCGAGCCCGCCGATATGGTCGGAATCGAGGTGGGTGGCGATCACGTGCCGGACGTCCTCGGGCTCGAACCCGAGCGCCCGGATCTGATGCACCGCGGTCTCACTGGGATCCAGCACGGGGCGGATCAACATGCGCTCCACCCCGACCCGCCCTACGGGATCGGCGATATCCAGCAGCCCGAAGCCGCTGTCCACGAGCACGAGTCCCTCGGCGGTCTCGATCAGCAGCACGTGGCAGACCAGCGTCGCATTGGGCGCGCACATGGTGCCGCAGTTCAGATGGTGAACCTTCATGAGATGAATTCTGGCTCGACTGGTGTCAGCGTGCACCGATCTGGACAGTGCAATCTCCAGAGTGCTACTCATGGATCAAGGTGCGTACGAGCCTGCACCGCAGAATATTTCGGGGGAAATTGATGTCAGCATTCGTTCGGGAAGGTGCCGGCGAACCGGTACTACTGCTGCACGGGTTCACCCTGTCACACCATGTATGGCGTGCCACGGTGACCGAGTTGTCGGCCGAGTACGACATTCTCGCGCCAACCCTGCCCGGCCACTGGGGCGGAACACCCCTGTCCAAACACGACACAGGCGTGCGTGGGATCGCCGATGGCATCGAGCGCCGGCTCGACGCATTCGGCTGGGAAACCTGCCATATCGTCGGGAACTCACTCGGGGGACATATCGCCTTCGAACTCGAACGCCGTGGGCGTGCACGCTCACTGGCCGCGATCAACTCCGGCATCGGAGCGAAGCGGTTCGACACCGCCGGGATCCGTGTCGGCCTCTTGTTCATCCTGCAATATCGACTCGTCCTCGCGACCCGCATGCTCGGGGACCGAGTGGCCACTGATCCTCGTTTTCAGAAACCGGTGCTGGCCAACAGCGCTCACGACCTGTCCAGGATCGACGCCGCTGACGCTGCCGACATGGTGCGCGCTATCGCGTGCTGCCCGACATACCTGTCCTCGATGCTGGCCTTCGCGCGTGACGGTCTTGTCGTCGACCTCGACCAGGTCCGTGTCCCAACCTCGATCATGGTCTCCGAGTTCGACGTCTACCCCAACCACGCACCGCACATTCGCCGGATCCTCGACCACCTCCCCAGCCACATCCGCGAGGTGGCACTGCCCGGCGTCGGACACATCCCGATGATCGAAGCACCCGCACAAATCGCGAATGCTCTGCGGCAGCACTTCAGCTTCGCCAAGGCCAACACGCCCCCGGGCTAGGACGCCGTTATGACAAGTGCTCACCTACCAGACCCAGAAGTCTGTGCAGTACGAAGACCAGTGGGGCCAGCAATATGCCCAGCATCAACGCGATTCCCAGCATGATGAGCGTCCACGTCCGCAGGCGGCGCCAGATCCCGGCCGCTGTCGAACAACGATGTTGCACAGTGAATCCCATTCATCCCCTTCCGTCGGGTACCGCCAGTGGCGGACCCGTCGATGCCGGTCGGGCTCCCATCGAACGCACTCTTCTGCCGCACACCGCGCTGACCGAACCGGCCGACGGTGGGCGCTGGCGGCCGGAGCCTGCTGCGGTGCAGAACGTCCGCTCATGTCGATGAGCGTGCGTTCATCTCCCACAGGAGCGCTGGCTAGTAGTCATAGGTGAAGTAGCCCGAGGTCCATTCGTCCGTGTCGACTTCGTATCTGTCGATGTGAAAGCAGTCGGGTTCGTCTCGGAAGCCCGGGAGGTTCTGTGCTTCGCGAATTCGTTCGTGTGCGCGGTGCTCGGTCGAGTAGACCCCCAAGAGCTTCACGTCGTCTCCCTCTTGCTCATCCCAGAGGAGGTCTCCATCGTCGTCGACGTGTCGAATCGGAGACCCGTCCGACGGGCGCGCGTGATGGATGTGCCGTAGCAGATAGACGTCCACGACGCCGGAGCCTATACCCGCACGTAGGCAGACGAGGATCCTCAGATCCCGTGGCGAAGTGGCTGCGAGCCAAAGACATCCGCTCATGCCTCAATGAGCGCGGTTAGAGACGGCCACGGCGGCCCGGGTGTGGGTCGGATCATGCGAGTGAGCAGATGATGGCGGTCAGTGCGGTGGAGAACTGGTCGTTGGTCTGTTCGGTGTTGACGCTGACGGTTGCGGCGTTTCCCTCGGGCGTGGCGATGGTCAGGGTGCTGAAGCCGGGAATGCCGCCGGAGTGGCCCCAGACTTCCTTCTGCTGTTGACCGCAAGGCACTTGGAATCGGATCAGGCCCAGGCCGTAGTTCATCTCGGTGCCGGGTGCCATGGGCATGGCGGTTTGCATTTGCGCGAGTTGTCTTGCGGGAAGCAGTTTTCCGGTTGTCAGTGCGGTGATGAACTGGTTCAGGTCGGCGCCGGTGGAGATCATCGCGCCGGCGGCGCCTGCCCATGCGGCTTCCATCGTGGTGGTGTCGATCCACTTGCCATCGACGTTGTGGTAGCCGAGTGGATGTGGATCGCGCAGGCCGGTCTCGCCTGCCACGGGGAAATAGGTGTCGTGCAGGGCCAGCGGTTTCAGGATGCGCGCGTCGATCTCGGCTGCGAGCTGTTGACCGGTCAGGCGTTCGATCATCATGCCCAGCAACACGTAGTTGGTGTTGGTGTACTGAAATTGCGCTCCTGGCTCGAACTGCGGTGGCATGGTCATCGCAATCCGCACCAGGTCGGCAGCGGCCAAGTCGCGGTAGGCCATGCCGTCGGAGGTCTGATCGAGTTGCTGAGGCAGTTTGTGGGCGACGTCCTCGGGGGCGAAGTCCGCAAGGCCACTGGTGTGCTGAAGCAGTTGGCGCACCGTGATCCGGTTGCCGTCGTTGCCGGCACCTTGCACCACGCCCGGCAGGTACCGTTCGATCGGGGTGTCGAGTTCGACCGCGCCCACCTCGGCGAGTTGCAGCACCACTGTTGCGACGAAAGTCTTGGTGACACTGCCGATTCGGAAATGTGCACGGTCGGCGTAGGGTGCGCCGGTGCCGAGGTCACCGGCACCTGCGGTGACGGTGCGCTGTCCATCCGGCCCACTGATGACCGCCTGCGCGCCAGGCATACCGGAACGGACGAGATTGTTGAGCGCCTCGGAGACCTGCGCCGAAGGCTCGGCGATGGCGTTCGGTTCCGCCGTGTGATTGCCGCAGCCGACCGTGGCCAGCAGTGTCACGGCGAGCAAAGATGCGAGCACTACCACCGGGGAGCGCCGGATTGCTTTTTCACGCACGTGTTCTCCTCAGCCACACGACCAAGATCGTTCGGATATGACCGATACGACGCTAGAGAACAGACCCACCCACGCCTATCCGGTAACACCCGGAATCACACCCCGAATTCGCCTGATCCACACCCCGGATTCGCGTTTGCCGAAGCGTGTCTCCCTCAACGCCTTTCGATGTTCTCCGGGCCAGCGCGTGAATGCGGTACGCACGCTATCGCCGCATACCGCGCTGACCGAACCAGCGAGTAACAGAACAGGTTCTGTTACTCGAGCGTCAAGGACGTGCTGCCGCCACCTCGGTCGCCACCTCAAGGAATTTCAGGTCGGTGACGGCTGGGACCAGGATGAACTCGTCACAGCCGGCCTGCTCCGCGCCGTCGAGGATGTCGGCGAGAACCTCGGGGCTCGACGCCCGCGCCGAGGTGGCGATCGCCTCGGCCAGCTGGGGTCCGAGGAAGCCGAGGTAGCGGGCGGTGAAGGAGCGCAGCGCCTCCGGTGCGTCGGGGACGCCCAGGGCGGTGAAGCAGCCGCTGACCTTGCGTGGGGTGGTGGTACGACCGGCCTCGGCCCAGCAGCGGTCGGCGAGTTCGGCCGCGTTGGCGATCTCCTCGGCGTTGCCCGAGACGCTGAAGCCGGAGACGCCGTCGGCCCATCGCGCCGCCCGGCGCATCGCCTTCGGGCCCATCGCGCCGGCGAGGATGATCGGTCCGCCCGGCTGCACGCATGCCGGGCCGACCGGGTCCGCGCCCTCGAACGGCGGCTCGCCGGCGAGTAGTGATCTCAGCTCGGCGACCTTGTCGTCGAGCTGCTGGTGCCGGCCCTTGAAGTCGGCGCCGAGAGCGCGGTAGTCGTGTTCACGACCGCCGACGCCGACGGCCACCTCGAGGCGGCCGTTCGCGAGCTGGTCGAGGGTGCCGATCTGTTGGGCGACCATCGCCGTCGGGTGCTGTGGAAGCACGAAGAGGTTCGCCAAGACCTGTACCCGCTCCGTCACCGCCGCGCAGGCGCCCAGCGTCGCGACCATCTCGGGGTTCGAGAACGTCACCCGCTCGCCCACCGAGACGCTCGAAAACGGGCCCGCGTCGATTCGGCGGGCCCAGTCGAGCGTCGTGCCCGGTCCGTAGCCGGGAGCCATCTGCGGAAGTGCGACACCGATCTTCATGTGGTGACCTTCTCAGACCACCCGGTCCGGTCAGACGATTTCGACGCGAGATGTGATGGCGATCAACTTGCGTCGGCGTCACCGAACCAGGTGCGGACGACCCTGATCTGTTCGGTAGATCGATGAATCCGCGATACGCACTGCTCTGTCCTCCCTGGATTTGCTGGTGATCGTTCCGATCGCGGCGGAGACCGAGCGTGCGCTGCCCCCACCGGAGCTGACCCGGCTCCGCCGGAGCGTGAATGATGCTCTGCTGGAACTGGTTTACGCCGACACCATGGAATTGCTCCACGGTGTGCCCATTCTCGAGCTGACCTGCCCGCTCGATCAGCGCGTCCACGCGGTGCTCGAGGCGCTGACAGGTCACCACGGGAATCCGCGGCAGTGATCGGGAATCAGCGAGTCGCGTCGGGAACCCACATGTACCCGGTGACCCCGGTGTTGACGCAGATGACCGGCTCCCCGGTGTTCACATCCCACGTCGGATGCATCAGCTCGCTGCGCGGACACCAGGTATTCACCACCGGCGTCGCCGTGGCGGACGCGAATCCTGCCGATCCGATGACCGCCGCCGCGATGACTCCGCCGATGACGGCTGTGCTCGCGAATGCCTTCATTGTGTTCTCCCCTCGTGGTCCGACAAGACCACTCTGCGAGGACCGCGTTAACGAAACCTTGGGGTTCGCTTGTCGACGGTTCGCACCATGCTCGACACCTGGACCGTCGCCGAGCGGGAGGCGCGGGGACTCGAGTTGAGCTGAGCCGATCCGAGGCGAGCACAGCCCAGACTGCGGAGGGAATTGTCTTGTTGGGCCGGGCATTTCGTGGCCTGTTGATTCTGCTGCTGGCGTTGGCCGCGGTTGACGTGGTGGCCCCCGCCGAACCGGTGCCGTCGCAACCGGAAGCCGTGGTCGCCGCCCTGCCCGAGCCGACCGGCGACGATGCGGTCGGCGTGGTGGATCTGCAGCGCGGCTACCTGCTCATGTTCTTCGACACGACCTTCGGCCGATACGACGACCTCGGCACAGCCCCGGCCACCCTGCTGCATCCGGAAATGATCCCGGTTCCCTAGGCGCACCGGCAGAGTGGACACGATCTCCGCTGAACCGATGAATTCCGCAGGGATACGTCGTCGACACCTCTGGATACACCGACAGCGGTGGGCCGGAGCAGAAGCAATCGATCCGGGCAGTGGTCCGGCCGAGCGAGCGGGAGGCGCAGTGAGCGATACGACGGTGTTGGTGGCGGGGGCGAGTATCGCGGGACCCGCGTTGGCTCATTGGTTGCATCGGCGGGGCGCGGCGGTGACGGTGGTGGAGCGGGCACCGGGGCTGCGACCGGGCGGGCAGGCGGTGGATGCGCGCGGGGTGGCCAAGGAGGTCATCCGGCGTATGGGGTTGGACGCGGAAGTGCGGGCGGCGCGCACCGAGACCGCGGGCGCGTACACCGTCGACGCGAACGGGACAGTGCTGGAGACCTTTCGCGCGGAGGACAACGACGGCGACGGGTACATCGCGGACATCGAGATCCTGCGCGGGGATCTGTCGCGGGTGCTCCACGACGACACCCGCGACGGTGTCGACTACATCTTCGGCGACCGCATCGCCGCGCTCACCCAGGATGCGAACGGGGTCGACGTGACCTTCGAGAGCGGCGACCGGCGGCGGTTCGACCTGGTGATCGGGGCGGACGGACTGCATTCGTCATTGCGGGAGATGGTCTTCGGGCCGCATGAACGCTTCGTCCGTCATCTCGGGCTGGCGCTGGCGTTCTACAGCGTCCCGAACGAATTCGAGCTGGATCGCTGGCTGATCGACTGCCAGGAGCCCGGGCGTTCCGCCGGTCTGCGACCCATCCAGGACGCCACCCGCGCGTTGGCCATATTCTCCTTCACCGCAGCCGATCTCGACGTCGACTACCGCGACATCGAGGCCCAGAAACGCCTGCTGCGCGAACGAATGTCCGGTATGGGCTGGCTGACCCCGCGCATCCTCGCGCACCTCGACGACACCCCGGACTTCTACCTCGACCAGGTCGCCCAGGTGATCATGGACCGCTGGTCGACCGGACGCGTCGGCCTGCTCGGCGACGCGGCGTTCAGCTCCTCGCCGATGTCCGGGCAGGGCACCGGCCTGGCGCTGGTCGGCGCCTACCTGCTGGCCGGCGAGCTGGCCGCCGCCGGATGGGATCCCGAGGCCGGGTTCACCGCCTATGAGGCCCGCATGCGTTCCTTCGTCGAGGCCAACCAGGAAATCGGGCGACTGCACGCGCACAGCCTCGCAACCCCCGCGCCCGACTCCGAGCCGACCGCCGAGCCCGAGTGGGACCTCGAGCTGATCGACCGCGCGATCAACGGCATCGAACTGCCCGACTACGCAGAGCTCCCGGACCTCAGGGCGCCTGCCGGAACGCCGACCACCTAGTCGGCCAATCGATTCCGATGCGCCGGGTCAGGGGGTCAGAGTTCGGACCAGGCGATCTCGGACCAGGGGGAGGTTCGGCCGGCGTGCAGGTGGAGGTGGAAGTCGGGGCCGTCGTGGGTGCGGTCTTCTTCGGAGTCGGTGAGTTGGGTGATGGTGCAGATGTAGTCGCCGTTGGGGAGGTCGATGCTGGAGCCGTAGATTTCCTTGTCGTCGGCTACGGAGGAGTCGGCGTACTGGGCGGCCATGGTGACGGTGTCGAGGTTGACGACGATCAGTTCGCCGCCGGTCACGGTGATGGGGCCGGTGGTTTGTCTGATGATCGGGAGTCGGGGGTCTACCGGGGAGTCGGAGAGGTCGATTCGCCATTGCTCCTCGCCACCGGTTCCCCAGAGGAGGATGGTCTGCTGGGGCAGCTCTGATTCGATGTGTTCGAACAGGCTCTCCAAGGTCCAGTCCTCGCCGACGAACGAGGTGTAGGCGTGGGGGTCGACGAGGCCGAGAAATCCTGAGTCATCGGTCATTTCGTCGATCTGATGGTGAAGCTGCGCCATTCCGTCGGTCCTCCCGGGTTGATCATCCGAACCATACAGGCGGGCGGGGGTGAGGTGGGCATCGGCCAGTGCCCGGGGTGATTACTGGCCGATCCGGTTACCTCACTGCCGCTGTCCGCGCGCCGAGCTCAATCAGCTTGCGGCAGTGGGGGTCTACGGGTGGGTGCCGCCGACCGTGGGGGTCGGGCCCGTTGGCCGGCGGCGCCCGGGTGCCTCATTCGGGGTGAGGCGGTGCGAGCGGGAGTTGGGGGTTCACTCGCAGGAGAAACGGTAGAGATCGGGTGGGAGGAAGGGAAACAGCTATTCGGGGGCAATTCATCAATGGCCGTTGTCAATTGCCGGCGTGCAGGGCGGCGGCGATCTTGCGGGTCATCTCGGCGACGACCGGCTGGCCGGGGCGGCTCGTGGCGGCGGCGGCTTCGGCGGCGATCAGGATCGTGGTGCGGAAGTTGGTCGCCTCGGCGGGGTTCTGGGCGTCGAGGAGGGTCGCGGCGGCGGTCAGGAGTCGCCGGATCGCTGCCTCGGCGGTGGAGTCTGGCGAGGCTGAATCCCACTGCCGAACGGTCAGAACGGGACCTGGGTGTCGAACGGGGCGGGGGTGGAGCCTCGGCCCGAGAGGGCTCGGCAGAATTCGATGGCGTCGAGTTCGAAGGCTTCGCCGTCGGGGTCCGGGGAGGTCCAGGTGCCGCCGGCGGGGCCGGTGAGGGTGAGGCGGTAGGGCTTGCCGTGGCGGGCGGCCCATTCGCGGACCACGTCGTCGATGATGCGGCCGTCGTGGTCGGCGGTGAGGGCGAGGGGGCGGCCGGTGGCGCGGCTGAGGTCGATGCGGTGCATCCATGGGTCGCGGGTGAGGACGACGTCGATGAGGTAGCCGAGGGTCCACTGTTCGCGCTCGCCGTTGACCAGTTCCGAGCCCGCCATGGCGCGGCGGCGCAGGAATCCGGGAGTGCGACGGCGGCCCTTGGCGGCCTTCGGGCCGATCCGGTAGAGGTCGGCCACCAGTTCGGCCGGTGTGCGCCTGCCGAATTCGCGGACCTGGAGGGCGGTGAGCGCGTCGACCATCTCGGCCTCACCTCCGGGCCGCTTCTCCGCGATGCGCATCTGGCGGCGGCTCTCGAAGGGTGAGGAGGCCATCGTGGCCATGCCCACCACGTGCGAGACGAGTTGGTGCACTGTCCATTCCGTGCATTCGGTGGGTCGTTCCCAGTCGCCGGGGGCGAGGGCGGCGACCGCGTCGGCGACGCGGGCGTATTCGTCGGCCGCCAGGCGCAGGGCGTCGGGGCGGGCGATTCGGGGCTGGAGCGGCGTCTCGATGGCGCCGTGCACTGTGGTCTGGTTGTCACGCATGGCTTCCCCTAATGCGGTTCGGGCCCTGATGTCTCGGAGTCCGGCGGCAGGCCCACGCCGTCGGCCCACATCTCCACGGCCCGATCCAGCAGGCGGCGACGGGTGTCGCCGCCGGGATCATTGGCCAGCTGCTGATCCACCAGGCCACCGATGATGGCGAAGAGGATCTCCACGTCGTCGCGGTCCGCGACCCCGGCCGAGCCGAGCAGGTCGATCGCCTGCTGGACGGTCCGCACCGAGGGCGCGAACGCCTCCTCGGACGGAACGAAGCCGGGGATCGTGCGCTGATTCATCAACTGGTAGCGGGCCAGGTCCGCCACCGAGAACTCGAAGAACGATCGCGCCATGGCCCGGACCCGGCCGCGCGGGGAGTCCGGCAGGTCCCGCAGCTCCCGCCCGGACACCTCCTCGTACTCCAGCCAGGCCGCACCGAACATGGCGTCATAGATGGCGTGCTTGGAGGCGAAATGCGTGTACAGCGAGGGCGCGCGCATCCCGACCCGATCGGCCACGGCCCGCAGCGTGAGCTGCGCCAGCCCCTGCTCGCGGGCCACGGACCACGCGACATCGAGAATCTCCCGCCGAGTCGCCTCACGACGTTCAGCTTTCCTATCGCGCGTAGTTTCTCCTAACACAGTTAGGAGTGTGAGCCGGGTCGCAGCAGAAGTCAATAGCCGAACGACATGATCGCCGGTAGCGGTATCGAGATCGGCCGGACTCAGCCCGGCGGGCAGCCCTCCGAGCGCTCCGAGGTGAGGCGCAGGCCGCCGGAGAGGGCGTCCGCCATGGTGTGCAGCAGGGGGTTCCGGGTGGCGGTGCGCCAGGCGGCGGCGTAGGTGATGACCAGGGGGCGCGGGTGGAGGGGGCGCCACACCAGGCCGGGGACCGAGGCCGTGCGGGACGAGCCGACCCCGATCGACTGCGGACGCAGGGGCAGCAGTTGCAGCATCTGGGCGTGGCTCATGGCGCTCTCGCTCAACACCACCGACGCGCCCCGCTCACGCAGCTGGGCCAGCACCGAATCGTGGACTTCCGGGGCCGCGTCGCGCGCGAACATGATGAGCTCTTGCTCGCCGATGCACGCCGGTTCCACCGAAACCGCGGCGGCGAGCGGGTTTTCGCGGGACATGACGATGCCGAGCTCTTCGTCGGCGACCGGGGTGCAGGTGAGGTGGTCGGCGAGCCCCACCGGCAGCCGCAACACCGCCAGGTCCACGTCGCCGCGATCGAGCAGCCGCGCCTGTTCCCCGCTGGTCCCCGTGGTCAGCGCGACGCGGACGCCGGGCTGGCGGGCCTTCACCAGCGCCTCGATCCGTCCCGGCAGCCAGGACGGCGCCCCGTTCACCACGCCCAGCCGGAACACCGCGTTGCCCGGCTGCGCCACGGCCCGCGTCTCCCGCACCGCGATCTCGGCCGCCTCCAGCACGTTTCGCGCCGTCTTCAGCAGCACCTCCCCCGCCGCGGTCAACTCGACCCCTTGATTGCCGCGGATCAGCAGCGGGCCGCCCACCTCCCGCTCGATGGCCCGGACCTGCTGACTCAGGGTCGGAGTGGAGATGAACAAACGCTCGGCCGCCCGCCGAAAATGCAGCTCCTCGGCCACCGCCACGAAGTATCGCAACTGCCGCAATTCCACCCTTGAAGGGTAGGCGTCCGCATCCGCCGCGCGGCCACTGGTGAGTGAATTGCCCGGTGGTGCTCGGCAGGTCGTCAGTCCCAGCCGGTGCCGGGCGCGCGTTGGGCGACGGTGGCCCAGCGTTCGGCGATGCGGCGGCCCTGGAAACGCCACAGGACGAAGCCTTGGGAGGTCATCGGCTCACCGGTGGCGCGGTCGGTCCAGCGCCAGATATTGCGGCACATGACCTTGTCGCCCTCGGCGAGCATGTCGACCACGGTGACATGCAGGCCCGGCAGCGACTCGTACATGCCGAGCATCATCTTCTCGTCACCGATCAGGTCGGTCGGTTTCCCGCCCGGACCGTCGTGATCGAGGAAGTCGGGGGTCATATTGCGGTGGATCACCGCGGCGTTGCGCCGATTGACGAACTGCTCGAAATGGTCCGCCACGAACTGCTTCATGGAATCGAGGGAGAGGTCGGTGGGCATCTTCGCCTCCTCTGCACGGCCGGACGACCATTCCATGGTGCCGCCCGAACGCTCACGCCGGTAAGCGATTGGGCGGCAACAGGTCAGAGGTTGGGCAGTGTCAGAGGTTGGCCGGTCGGACGACCATGACGGAGGAGGCGCGTTTGCCGGACTCCTGGAGCAGGGCGATGGCGTGGCCGGCGGGGTCCAGGGCCGCGTAAACGCCTGGGATACCGACCGGTTCGAGCCAGCGGCCGTTGCGGAGGTCGTTCGCCTGGGCGTCGGTGATGTCGCGAACCGGGAAAGCGGCGCGGACCGCGGCGTCGATGTCCAGCTCGAGAACCGGTTCTCCGGCCTCGGCGGCGGCCTCGACCTGGGCCAGCGTGCGGGCGTGATCGAGGGTGAACGGGCCGACCGCGGTGCGGCGCAGGGCCGTGAGATGGCCTCCGACGCCCAGCTTTTCACCGAGGTCGCGGGCCAGGGCACGAATGTAGGTGCCCGAGGAGCAGTCCACGGCGACGTCGAGATCGACGAAAGGTGTGTCGCCGGTGTCGATGTCGCGGCGGGCCAGGATGTCGAAGCGGCTGACGGTGACGGGGCGGGCCACCAGTTCCACGTCCTCACCGGCGCGGGCGCGGGCGTAGGCGCGCTCGCCGTTGACCTTGATGGCGCTGACGGTGGCGGGGACCTGCTGGATGTCGCCGGTCAATTCGGCTACGCGCGCGGCGATCTCGGCGTCGGTGAGGTGTGCGGCCGCCGTGGTCGCGGTGACCTCGCCCTCGGCGTCGTCGGTGATGGTGGACTGACCCAGGCGGATGGTGGCCCTGTACGACTTGGTGGTCAGGATGAGCTGGCCGAGCAGCTTGGTGGCACGCTCCACGCCCAGGACCAGCACGCCGGTGGCCATCGGGTCGAGGGTGCCCGCGTGGCCGACCTTCTTGGTGCGCAACAGCCTTCGGCTCTTGGCGACCACGTCGTGGCTGGTCCAGCCACCCTCCTTGTCGACGATCAGCAGGCCGCCGAACGCATCGACCAAGGGCGGCAACTTCTCCCGCTTGGGACCGGGCCGGCCGCGACGCTTCGCACCGCCGCGGGCCGCCGGCGCCGCGTCGGCGTTCTCCACCGCATCGGATCCCGATGCCACCGCACCGGATTCCGCGGCGTCCGCCGCGCCGACCACCATCGATTCGTCGCCCATCAGGCCGTCACGATCGCGGTCAGGATGAGGCCGTCGCTGACGACCCAGCGGCCGTCGAAGGCGGTCAGCGGGGTGCCGCCGTCGGTGACGGGGCCGGGGATCAGGAGGTCGCTGTGGAAGGTGCCCGCGCCGCCTTCCGCCGACTCCTCGTCCACGGTGAAGGTGATGTGGGCATCCTCGAAACCGAGCCACAGGCCGGTCAGGGGGAACCACGCCTTGTAGGTGGCCTCCTTGGCGCAGAACAGCAGCCGGTCCAGGTGCAGGCCGGTGCCGGGGAGCACGGCGGAGAGCCACTCGCGTTCGGGCGCGAGGCTGACCGAATCCAGGACGCCGTCGGGCAGCTGACCGTGCGGTTCGGCGTCGATGCCGATCGAGCGGAAGCGGAGCTTGTGGCCCAGGGCCGCTGCGCGATAGCCGTCGCAATGGGTGAGGCTGCCGACGATGCCGCGCGGGAACACCGGTTCGCCGGTGCCGCCCTTGCCGATGGCGACGGCGGGCTCACCCAGCTGGGTCAGGGCCTGTCGGGCGCAGTAGCGGGCGCCGATGAAATCACGGCGACGCTTCTCGACCGCGCGGGCGATCAGATGCTCCTCGCCGGGATGCGGTTTCAGATCCTCCGGGTAGGCCGTCAGCTCGGCCGCCGCGACCCCGTTCGGAAGAATTCTGCCGAGTATGCGCGCCGACTCCGTCGCCGCGACTGCCCGCTCCTCGATGACCCGCCTCCTGCTCGCTTCCACCAACTGCCGAATCGAGCCTACCGGGCAGGCCGGTCACCGACCGCTTCGCGCGGACGTCCACGGCCCGGCCCGCCGGGCCGCGACGGATCAGACCAGGCCGCGACGGCGTTCGGCCTGCTCCTTCATCTTCACCGCGGCCGCCTGCATCTCCGGGGTGATCTTGAAGTGGCCGCCCCACTCGTTGAGGGTGTCGCCGTAGTCGGGGACCGGCAGGATCTGGCGCAGCAGCTTGTCCGGCAGGCCGCGGCGCTGCCACTCGCGCGGGTAGCCGAGCGACACCTCCTCGAAGCGGACGCCGTCGTACCAGGTGGTGCGCGGAATGTGGAGGTGGCCGTAGACGGCGCAGACCACGTTGTAGCTGGTGTGCCAGTCCGCGGTCAGGTCGGTGCCGCACCACAGGGAGAACTCCGGGTACCACATCATGTCGACCGGCTTGCGCAGCAACGGGAAGTGGTTGATCAGGACCAGCGGAGTGTCGGCGGGCAGCGCGTCGAGGCGGCGCTGGGTGTACTGGACGCGGGCATGACACCAGGCGTCGCGAGTCAGGTAGGGCTCGGCCGACAGCAGGAACTCGTCGGTCGCCACCACATTGCGGTCCCGGGCGATGGCCAGGCCCTCGGCCTTGGTCTTCGCGCCCTCCGGCAGCCACGAGTAGTCGTAGAGCATGAACAGCGGGGCCAGGGTGACCGCGCCGCCGAACTCCTCCGCGCCCGCGCCCTCCCACACCGGGAACGGGTCCTCGGGGGTGACGACGTCCAGATCGCGGCACAGCGACACCAGGTAGTCGTAGCGGGCCGCCCCGTGCATCTGCACGGGATCCTTTGCGGTGGTCCACAATTCGTGATTACCGGGCACCCAGATGACCTTGGCGAAGCGGCCGCGCAGCGTCTGCAGTGCCCACCGGATGTCCTCGGTCTTCTCGCCGACGTCACCGGCCAGGATCAGCCAGTCCTCGGGGGAATCCGCGTGGATCGCCTCCACCACCGGCTTGTTGCCCTGATGACCGACATGGATGTCGCTCACCGCCATCAACTTCGGAATCACCCGGTTCCGCCTTCCTGTTCACGACCGTCCTGGCAGCAACCATCCCGGCCGCCACCAGATTCCCATGCGCGGGAGAAACCGACGTCACCGCACCCAGCGAAGGCGAGCCGCGGCGCCGAATCCGGCCGCGACGGTGAGGGTTCCGGACGACTCCCGGCGACACGACGCCACCGCCACATGACAGGGGCGCGGGATCTCGGCGGGGATGCGGACGCCGCCCTCGATCTCGTAGCGCATATTGGTGACCTTCCAGCGCTGCGCCTGCGGGTCGTCGGGGTCG
Source organism: Nocardia sp. NPDC059764 (assembly GCF_042732555.1). Taxonomy (NCBI): domain Bacteria; kingdom Bacillati; phylum Actinomycetota; class Actinomycetes; order Mycobacteriales; family Nocardiaceae; genus Nocardia; species Nocardia sp. NPDC059764. The sequence goes on along the minus strand of NZ_JBHWHH010000006.1, from coordinate 12,823 downwards.
ACGGGCGGCGCGTCGGCGCGGGCCACGACCATGACCTCGGTGATGCCGGTCGGCCACTGGAAGACCAGCAGGCCATTGCGCTCGGCGAGGCCGCGCACGGTCGGCAGGCCGCTGGGCTCATGGGCGGTGTCGGCGGCAGCCCCGGTGGAGCCAGTGGCCGAATTCTCGGCGGGTCCAGGGGTGTTTCGGCGGGCGGCGGGATCGCCGTGTTGTGCTGTCGACGCGGACGCCGTGGTGGCGGCAGTCCGGTCCGAGCGGGTCATGTCCGAGGCGCGGCCCGAGATCGAGGCGACCACGCCGTACACCGGCACCGGTCCGGCGGGCGCGCCACCGTCCTCCATGGCCACGCCGCGGGTGCGGCCGACCACGCGCCAGGAACCGTCCGCGAGCAGCCGGGTGATGCGGTACTCGGCCTGATCAGTGGTCGACGGGGTCCAGGTGATCACGACCGTGCCGTCCGGTTTGCGGCTGACGGTGACGTGTTCGGGCGCGGCGACGCGGAGTTCGGCCAGGGCCGCGCGGGCCTCGGCGTGGTCGGTGCAGACCTCGAGGACTTCACGCACCGCCTGCATGCGCAGGCCGGGATCGGCGGGGAGGGCCTCGAACAGGCGGCCCGCCTCGATCACGGCGGCCCGCGCACGGCCGATCAGCAGTTCCCGGCTCGCGCCGCGCGGATCGGGATTCGCGACATCGGCGGCTCGCCGATCCAGGAAGTCCAGGTGCTCGGCCAGCGCCTCCACGAATCGTCGCCCCGCGCAGCAGGACACGGCGGCCCGCCAGTGCACGACCGCCTCGGCGAGCACCCGCTCGACGTCCTCCCCCACCGCGCGTACCGAGCGCGCGGCCGCCGCGTCATCGCCGACCAGCCGCCGGGCGTCGGCGATGAAAGCCGCCGCCTCCTTGGGCTTTCCGGCCCGCAGCGAGGCCCGCGCCGCCCGCAACGCGGCCTCCCACGGCCGCCCCGACTGGGTCGTGCCGTCGTAGGGCGTCCGCTGCCAGCGCTCCGGCTCCGGAGCGCCCGGCGAGTTCGCCTCGTCCGCAGTGGGAGTCACCGGAACAGCCGTCGACGTGGCTGAGGTGGATTGCTGCTCCGGAGTGGCGGACTGTTTCCGACTGGCCGCGAGGTGTTCGCGACCCTCGACGGTGGTGCCGAGTTCGTCGGCGAGGGCGACGAGGATGCGTTCGGCATTGGCGCGGTCGAGTCCGCCGGCGATGGCCACGCCCAGCAGGTAGTCGAAATCGGGTGCCACCAGGAGGTCTTCGACGAGCACGGCCGCGCGGACCTGGGGGCGCAACTGGTCGGTGACGGTCTCGGTGATGGTCAGCAGGTAGGCGTCGACCAGCGGGCCGCCGGGCTCGAGCAGATCGCCGATGTGGACGAGGAGCTCGTCGAGGACCACGCGCAGGCGACCGGGCGGGAGCTCGCGGGTGCGGGCGCGCAGTGCCTCGGCGCGCAGGCGGATCTCGTTGCTGCGGTGGGCCGCCGAGAAATCCATGTCGAGCAGCGCCAGCAGGGTGGGCACCGGGTCACCGGCGAGGAGCCGCTCGTATTCGGCCAGCAGCGACCGGATCTGGCGGCGACGCTCGGTACTCAGCGCGGGCGCGGGCGGGGGCGGCGGCGCGGCCGGGGCCTCGTCGATGATGCGGTGGCGGCGGACCCGGGCGGCGACCTCGGCGACCGTCAGCCCGCCCAGGCGGCCGATGTCCTCGAGGCCCGCGATCTTCCCGGCGGGAATGCCGTTGTGCCGCTGGATCAGCCGCTCGATGGCGGCATCGAGCATCTCGTAGCGTTCGGCGTCCCGACGGTCGCGCAACTGCTTGACCCGGTCGGCCTCGATCAGCCGGGAACCGGTGTGCAGCAGCGGCTCGGACAGCTCCTGATGCGCCTCGACCAGCAGCCCGGCCAGCACCCGGAACTTGGGGTGGTCGCGCAGCTTCTGCCACAGCGCCCACACCTGCTCGACGCGCGCGGCGACGTCGGCGTCACTCAGCCGGGACGCGTCGGCGAGCGGAATGTCGTACAGCTCGAAAGCATCCGACTCCGCGAGGCCGCCGCGGCGTTCGACGGCGGCGAGGACGCGTTTGCGATAGTCATTGGGATCGAAGGCGTGCATGGCTTTTCGTCGGACAGCGTATACCGGTCAGGAATTGCGACGGCGGGTGCGCTGCAGCTGATCCAGCTCGCGCTCCACATCCGCCTGCGACAGGGTGGCCCCGGTCTGCACCGACAAGGTCAGCGGCAGATCGGCGTCCACATGGTAGGCCGTCACGTGCAGCACACCGTCGAATCCCATCTCGAAGGTCACCCGGACTTCACTACCCTCCGGATACCCCGGCGGAATATCGCGAATCCTGCCCTCCACCAGCACCTTCGTGTCCTCGGGCCGGGTCGAGGCGGCCTGCCCCTGCTGCTCGACGATGGTCAGCTCGATCTGCTCCTGGTTCGCGCGCACCGTGCCGTAGGAGCGCCGAACCTTGATCGGCAGCGTCTGATTGCGGTGCACCAGCCAGCTCGCCGCCAGCCCGTTGAACGGATCCAGCGCCAGCACACCGAAACCCCGCGACACCACGGTGTCCACCTGGATCTCGATCATGCGGCGCACCAGGCTCACCGGCTGGCCGAAGGATGCGGCCACCCGCACCAGCGAGCCCTCCAGGTCACCGGGATCGGCGTCACCGAGCGGGGCGCCGTCGCGGAGCCGACCGCGGGTCACCAGGTCCGCGGCCACCAGCCGCTCCATCTCCAGCTTCTCGCCGTACAGCGCGGCGCCGCGGGCCACCGACAGGTCCGGGTCGCGCAGTTCGCCGGTGAGCCCGAATTCCTTCCGCAGCTGCTCGGCCACCATCGGCATCCGCGAGGAGCCGCCGACCAGCAGCAGCCGGTCCACCTGCCGCACCCCGCGCTTCTCGGCGGCGGCCAGCACGGCCTTGGTCAGGTCCAGGGTGCGCCGCATGAGCGAGGCGGTCAGCGATTCCAGATCCGAGCGGGTCAGCGGGATCACCGCCCGCGCGCCGTCGTGCGCGATCACCACCTCGGTGGCCTCGGCGGTGGTGAGCTCCTGTTTGGCCTGTTCGGCGGCCAGCACCAGCAGCTGGGAGCCGACCGAATCGTCCAGGGGGTCTTCGGCATCCGGGTTGGCCGTGCAGAACTGCTGCGACAGATACAGCGCCAGCCGCTCGTCCCAGTCCGCGCCGCCGAGCTGATGGTCGCCCTCCACCGCGAGCACCGAGATGCGGCGGTCGGCCAGTTCGATGACGGTGGCGTCGAAGGTGCCACCGCCGAGGTCGTAGACCAGCACGGTCTCGCGCGTGGGTTCCTTGCCGAGTTCGATACCGCCGTCCAGGCGCCCGAAGCCGTAGGACAGCGCGGCCGCGATCGGCTCCGAGAGCACACCTGCCACATCGAATCCGGCATAGGTTCCCGCTTGGATGGTGGCGCGGCGCTCCTCGTCACCGAAGTAGGCGGGCACCGTGATGACCGCGCGCCGCACCGGTTCGCCGCCGGAGAACTCGGCATCGGCGGCAAGGCTTTTCAGGATGAGCGCCGACACCGCGGGCGCGGACCACAGCTGCCCGTGCGCGCCGAACCGCCATTCGGCGTCGCCCATGCGGCGCTTCACCAGGGTGCACACATTGTCGGGGTCGAGCCGGGCCTGTCGGCGCGCGCCCTCGCCGACCACATGGTCGTTCGCGGAGGCGAACAGCACAACGGAGGGAACGGTCGGTTCCCCCTTCAATCCGACCAAGACCTGTGGCCGGCCATCTGCGTCGATTGCCGCAATTGCCGAATTCGTTGTGCCCAGATCGATTCCATAGACCCCCATGGCGGCGATGGTAGCAGTCACCGGCGACAGCTGGGTTTATCGTTCGTGCATGACCGATCCAGCCCCGGCGGCCACGATTCCCCAGGCGCCCCCAGCGACCGCGGAGGAGTCCGCCCCGACTCTCGACCGCATCACCGAACGCATCGACGACCTCGCCCGGGTCATCGCCCGGCAGGCCGCCACCATCGAGCGACTAGCCGACGCCGCCAAACTGAAGATCCGCGACGAGCGCGCCGAGGCCGACGCGCCACTGCTGCGTGATCTGTTCGCCCTGCACGGGCTGGCCCAGACCTTCGTCTCCACCTCGAATTCGGAACCGGACCGGCAGGGCTTCGAGGCCATCAATCGCCGGGTCGAGCGCATGCTGGCCGAGCGCGGCGGCGAGCTGGTGACGCCGTTCCGGGGCACGGCGTTCGATCCGGAGACCATGGAGGCCGCCGAGGTCGTCGGCACCGACGACCGGGACGCGGACAAGACCGTGGAGTCGGTCATCCAGCCGGGCCTGACCATAGGGGATCGCTCGATCCGGCCCGCGAAAGTCGTTGTGCGGCGGTATCGAGGGGCCTGATTCCGGACCAAAACTGACACGTGTTCTAGTAGGCTGCGACGTGCACGGACTGATCGATCGCGGAGGACGCAGATGAGTCAGCACTATCGCAGCATCGATGTCGGCGAACCGATGACGCGGTTCGCCCGGGGGTGGCATTGCCTCGGGCTCGCCGAGAGCTTCCGGGACGGACAGCCACATTCGGTCAATGCCTTCGGCACCAAACTGGTGATCTGGTCCGACAGCAAAGGCGAATTACACGCCCTCGACGGCTACTGCCGGCACATGGGCGCGGACCTCGCCTACGGCAGCGTCAAGGACGACAATATCGCCTGCCCCTTCCACGATTGGCGGTGGCGCGGCGACGGCAAATGCGCCGCCATTCCCTATGCGCGGCGCGTTCCGCCGTTGGCGCGCACCCGGTCCTGGACCACCTGCGAGGAGAACGGCCAGTTCTTCGTATGGAACGACCCGGAAGGCAATCCCCCGCCGCCCGAGGTCGCCATTCCGCACATCGAGGGCATCGAGACCGACCAGTGGAGCGACTGGGACTGGAACTCACTGCTCATCGAGGGCGCGCACTGCCGCGAGATCATCGACAACAACGTCGACATGGCGCACTTCTTCTACATTCACTTCGCGTACCCCGTGTACTTCAAGAATGTGTTCGAAGGGCATGTGGCGACCCAGTTCCTGCACTCCAAGGGCCGGCCGGACATTCACGCCAAGTCCAACTATTCGCAGGAAATGTCGCTGCTGCGTTCGGAGGCCTCCTATTTCGGGCCGTCGTACATGATCAACTACCTGCACAACGACTTCGGCGACAACACCGTCGAGGTGGCGCTCATCAACTGCCACTACCCGGTCACCCACAACTCGTTCATGTTGCAGTGGGGCGTGAGCGTGCAGCGCATCCAGGGGCTGCCGCCGGAGAAATCCGAGAAACTCGCCAAGTCGTTCGGCAAGAGCTTCGGCGTCGGATTCCTCCAGGACGTCGAGATCTGGAAACACAAGACCCGCATCGACAATCCGCTGCTCACCCAGGAAGACGGGCCGGTCTATCAGCATCGCCGCTGGTACGAGCAGTTCTACGTCGACGTCGCCGATATCAAGCCGGAAATGACGGCCCGGTTCGAGTACGAGGTCGACACCACCCACGCCAACGAGAACTGGCAGGCCGAGGTCGCGCAGAACCTCGAGAAGCAGGCCGCGGCCCAGGCGAACGGCTCCAGCGACTAGCGACGCCGCCGGGACGGACTACGCCATCCGTCCTGGCACCTCGGCGCCGACGCGGGCCCAGCGGCCCGACAGCGCCCGCCACGACACCGTGATCAGGCGCAGGACCAGGAAGACGACCAGGCCGGTCCAGATTCCGCCGATGCCCCAATCGAATTCGAGCGACAGCCAGATCATCGGGAGGAACCCGAGCAGCGCCGAGCCGAGGGTGGCGTTGCGCAGGAAGGCGGCGTCGCCCGCGCCCAGCAGGACGCCGTCGAGGGCGAACACCACACCGCCGATCGGGATGATCGCGACGAAGAACCACCAGACCACATTGGTGCGATCCAGCACCGCGGGGTCATCGGTGAACAGGCGCGGGATCAGCGAGTGACCCGCGGCGAAGAACACCGCCAGCACTGTCGCGAACACGGTCGACCAGGCTGTGACCCGCCGGGCCAAACTCTGTGCGCCGCGCGCGTTTCCGGCCCCGAGCGCCGCGCCGACCAGGGTCTGCGCCGCGATGGCCAGCGAATCCAGTGTCAGTGCCAGGAAGTTCCACAGTTGCAGCACCAGCTGATGCGCCGCCACCGACGCCGCCCCGAACCGCGAGGCCACGGCCGCCGCCGACACGAACGACGCCTGGAAGGCGAGGCTGCGCGCGATCAGGTCCCGGCCCAGCACCAACTGCGCCCTCATGATCTCGAGGTGCGGAGCGATCGGCACGTGCGCCCGCCACAAGGCGCGCACGAACAACGCGCCGGACACCGCCTGCCCCGCCAGATTCGCGACCGCCGACCCCTCCAGCTCCATCCGCGGCGCGCCCAGCAGCCCGTGCACCAGCGTCGGGCACAACACGCCCGAAACCACCAGCCCCGCAACCACATACAGCAATGGCCGCCGCGTCTGCTGCACCCCGCGCATCCATCCGTTCCCGGCCATCGACAGCAGGATCAGCGGCACCCCGAACAAGGCGATCCGCACCCATGACTCGGCCGCGTCGGCGATATCGGACCCGCCGGCGATGGCCCGCGTGATCGGCCCCGCGAACACCTGCACCACCAGCACGATCACCAATCCCGCCGCGACCGCGATCCAACTGGCCTGCACACCCTCCACGACCGCCCCGCGCTCATCCCCCGATCCGTGCCGCCGGGCCGCGCGCGCCGTCGTCCCGTAACTCAGGAACGTCAGCTGCGAACTGACCTGCGCCAGAATCAAACCCCCGACCGCCAACCCCGCCAGCGCCAACGCCCCGAGCCGCCCCACCACGGCCATGTCGAACAGCAGGTAGATCGGCTCGGCGACCAGCACACCGAGGGTCGGCACCGCGATCCCGAGAATCCGCCGCGGCCCCGCGGCCGCCGCCTCCGCACCCCGAGCCTCCGCCCGCGCCCGTCTGGCCGCCTCGTCCCCCGCGGACGCCGGGGATCCCGGATCCTCCCCGCCATCCGCCACGATCTCCGCACCGCTCATGGGCCCACCATTCCACACGGGAACCGGCCGAAGCGCCCGCCGAGAGCCGTGAACGGGCAAATATATGCTGCGGAACGCAGGCACCGATCCCAGCCACCGCCCCTGTACCGGCGCCGACGCTCAATCCCGGACCCACCCCACGAATGGCCCACGGCGCCAGAGCGACCGACAGCTCCGCCCAGCCCAGGGCCTCGTCCTCGGCAGTGCTCGCCCGTGCCTTGGCCGTCCGACGCACCCGACGGCAAGGTTAGATGCGCATGTCCGCATTTGAACATGCCACCCTGCCGCGAACCGGTCGATGACAGCGGCACGCGGCCGCCGGGAGGGACCCGAAGCCCGACGTTCGCGGTCGGACCACCGACGCAGCCGCATTCGCCGGGTCCCGACCGTAGGCGGGAGTACCCGCGCACCGAACTCGGGCTCTCCCCCGAACTTGGCCGCGGCCCGCTTCATTCGCGGCGAACACGCCACCACAGCGCCGCAACGGTGACGGCGGCAGCCGCGAACGCCGGGCGGGTGTACGGGGAGCGCGGGCGGGACGGGGTGTCGCCGCGGATGGCGGATGCGAGGTGCGAGGTCGGGTGGACGGGGCGTAGCTCGAAGATGCGGAAGGTGCGGCCGCCGGAGAGGTTGTGCTCCATTTCGTAGCCGGGCCAGAATTCGACGGCGGTGTCCCAGGCGCGTTTTCGTTCGACGCCGGTGATCTGGGTGACGGTGACGGGGAAACGCTGGCCGCCGACGTGGACGGTGGCGGTGGTGGCCGAGCGCAGGTTGGCCGACCAGGACGGGTGGTCGGGGCTGCCCCAGTTGGAGCCGATGAGCACGATGCTGTCGTCGTCGGGAACGTAGAGCAGCGAGGTGGTGCGCGGGAGGCCGGTCTTGCGGCCGATCACGGTCAGTTCGAGGGAGGGCAGGCCCGCGATGTCGAGAACGCCGTTGCGCCCCCGGGTGATTCGCCGGACCGCGCGGTCGGACGCGAGAATCGTGCCGGCCGCGTGCATGACCCAGCGCTGGGTGCCGAGACGGCGGGCGATGCGGGGCAGAACTGTGGACGCCATGGGAATTCCTCACCGGTATAGGGAGTTCCGCGAACGCGGTCGTGCATGCCTTCGCCCACTTCGAGAATGCTGAAACGTCCTTGTCATCAAGCGTATTCGCGCGAAGCCCCCGGACTGTTCCCCCGGCAAGCCGTCGGCGGAGGATGATTGCCGCATCCACTGTAATCACAAAGGCTCAATCGCGTGTGGCGAGCCGGAAATCAGATGAGACCCGTGGCTTCGAGGCCGTCGAAGACCCGTGCGCCGATTCACGACCCGGCCGGACGGTGGCTCAGTCAGTCAAACGGGATTTCAGCGTCTCGATCAGGTCGTCCTGCGACCCGGTCGCGCTGTATCCGGCGGCATAGCGATGGCCGCCGCCGCCCAGCGACACCGCCACCCGCGCCACATCGACGCCGGGGGTGCCGTCGGCATTGGCGTGCGAGCGCAGCGACACCGTCCACCGGTCCGGTTCGGTCCGCGATTCCTTGAACACGGCCGCGACCTGCGCCTCGGCGGCGGTGCGGATGAGGTCGATGACGCTCTCCACCTCCTCGGACCGGACCGCCTCGGTGTCCTCGCGGCGGACCACCGCGTAGACCAGGCCCGCTCCCCCGGCCGCGTCGGGCAGCAACTGCGCCGACCCCAGCACCCGCGACAGCATCGGCAGCCACGCGAAGGGATGAGTGTCCATGAGGGTGCGAGTGATGGCCGCGCCCTCGATACCGGTGGCCAGCAGCCGTTCGGCCAGGGCGTGCGAGCCCGGCCGCACCCATTTGAACGAGCCGGTGTCGGTGACCAGTCCGGCGTACAGGCAGTGCGCGATATTCGCGTCCAGCGGCTCGGACCAGGCGTCCAGGATGCGGGCGATGACACCCGCGGTCGACTCGGCGGACTCGTCGACGATGTTCACCGCGCCGAAGCGGGTGTTGGAGCGGTGATGATCGATCACCAGAGTGGTTGCGGCACCGCCCAATCGGTCCCGCAGCACACCGAGACGATCCGCGCTGCCGCAGTCCACCGTGACCAGCACATCCGTCTCGGCCGGGACCTGATCGGACCCGACCAGCAGCTCGGTGCCGGGCAGCGACCGCATGGACACCGGCAACCGGTCCGGTTCGGCGAAGCAGACGACGACCGGGACCCCGCGCCGCCGCAGGACCTGCGCCAACGCCAGCCCGCTGCCGACGGTATCGGCATCGGGCTGGACATGGCACAGGATGGTCACCGACTTCGCGGCGTCGAGAATCTCGACCGCCGGGGTGACGTCGACGGGGGTCACTGGAGGTCAGGCCTCGTCGTCTTCTTCGTCCTCTTCACTCTTGTACGGGTCCTCGTCACCGGCGTAGGTCGCGCCGACGGCGACCTGCGCGACCCGCGCGTCGCTGGCGCGGGCCTTGGCCAGCAGCTCTTCCATCTCGCGCGCCGCGTCGGGCACGGTGTCGAGCTTGAACGCGAGGGTGGGGGTGAACTTCACCCCGGTGCCCGCGCCCACCTTGGACCGCAGAATGCCGGCGGCGGCCTTCAGACCGGCAGCGGCTTCCGCGTAATCGGGTTCGGCGTCGATGGTTTCACCCATGACGGTGTAGAAAATGGTCGCCTCGCGTAGATCCCCCGTCACCTTGGAATCGGTGACGGTGACGAACCGCAGTCGCGGATCCTTGATCTCGTACTCGATCGCCGTGGCGACGATGGACGAGATGCGCTTCGCGAGTCGGCGTGCTCGGGCCTGGTCAGCCATGAGAGCGCTCCTCACTTCTTCAGTCTTCGGGTCCGAAGATGCGGCGGCGTACCGACAGCAACTCTAACTCCGGACGATTGGCGACGTGCCGTTCACACTTGTCCAGCACCTCGGTCAGGTGGTTCATGCCGTAGCTGACCATTGCCACACCGAGCAATGACCGTCGATAACGGTCATGATCTCCGCCCTCGGTGACACTCACATCGAACCGTTTCAGGTCCGCGAGGATGGGGCGAATGACAGAGCGCTTCTCTTTCAGTGAATGCACATCACCGAGCAAGATATCGAACTCGAGCGCTCCGAAGAACATCTTTTCAGTCATATGAACGCGCCCCGGGGAATGCGCGCACAGTTACCCGGAAAGGTAAGGGGCACAACCCCGCCGGACCCTAAGGCCCGGCGGGATCGCGTACTGCTTCGCCTAGTCGCGCGGCTTCTCCCGCAGCTCGTAGGCCTCGACGATGTCGCCTTCCTTGATGTCGTTGTACCCGACGGTCAGACCACATTCGTAGCCTTCGCGGACCTCGGTCACGTCATCCTTCTCACGACGCAGCGACTGGATGGTGGTCTCGGCGACCACGACGTTGTCGCGGATCAGGCGCGCCTTGGCGTTGCGCTTGACCGAACCCGAGAGCACCCAGCAACCCGCGATGTTGCCGAACTTGGAGGAGCGGAAGATCTGGCGGATCTCCGCCCGGCCCAGCTCGTGCTCCTCGTAGATCGGCTTGAGCAGACCCTTGAGGGCCTTCTCGATCTCGTCGATCGCCTGGTAGATGACCGAGTAGTAGCGGATGTCCACGCCTTCGCGGTTCGCCAGCTCGGTCGCCTTGCCCTCGGCGCGGACGTTGAACCCGATGATGATCGCGTTCGACGCCGACGCCAGGTTGACGTTGGTCTCGGTGACGCCACCGACACCGCGGTCGATGACGCGCAGACGCACCTCGTCGCCGACATCGATACCGAGCAGCGCCTCTTCGAGGGCCTCGACGGTACCGGAGTTGTCGCCCTTGAGGATCAGGTTCAGCTCCGAGGTCTCCTTCAGAGCGGCATCCAGATCTTCCAGGGAGATCCGCTTGCGGCTGCGCGCGGCCAAGGCGTTGCGCTTGCGAGCGTTGCGGCGGTCGGCGATCTGACGCGCGATGCGGTCTTCCTCGACCACGAGCAGGTTGTCGCCCGCACCCGGCACCGAGGTGAAACCGATGACCTGGACGGGCCGCGACGGCAGGGCCGCCTCGACGTCGTCGCCGTGCTCGTCGACCATGCGGCGCACGCGACCGTAGGCGTCGCCCGCCACGATCGAGTCGCCGACCCGCAGGGTGCCGCGCTGGATGAGCACGGTCGCCACGGGACCACGGCCGCGGTCGAGGTGGGCTTCGATGGCCACACCCTGCGCGTCCATGTTCGGGTTGGCGCGCAGATCCAGGGCGGCGTCCGCGGTCAGGACCACGGCCTCGAGCAGCGACTCGATGTTGGTGCCCTGCTTCGCCGAGATGTCCACGAACATGGTCTCGCCACCGTATTCCTCGGCGACCAGACCGTATTCGGTCAGCTGCTGGCGAATCTTCTGCGGGTTCGCGCCTTCCTTGTCGATCTTGTTGACCGCCACCACGATCGGCACGTCCGCGGCCTGCGCGTGGTTGATGGCCTCCACCGTCTGCGGCATGACGCCGTCGTCGGCCGCGACCACGAGGATCGCGATGTCGGTGGCCTTCGCACCACGGGCACGCATGGCGGTGAACGCCTCGTGACCGGGGGTGTCGATGAAGGTGATGGTGCGCTCGTCGCCGTTGACCTCGGCCTCGACCTGGTAGGCACCGATGTGCTGGGTGATACCGCCGGCCTCGCCCTCACGGACGTTGGCCTTACGGATGGTGTCCAGCAGTCGGGTCTTACCGTGGTCGACGTGACCCATGACGGTCACGACCGGCGGACGGACCTGCAGGTCGTCCTCGTCGCCAGCGTCCTCGCCGTAGGTGAGGTCGAAGTTGGCGAGCAGCTCGCGGTCCTCGTCCTCCGGGGAGACCACGTGCACGACGTAGTTCATCTCCGAACCCAGCAGCTCGAGGGTCTCCTCGTTCACCGACTGGGTCGCGGTCACCATCTCACCGAGGTTGAACAGCGCCTGGACCAGCGAGGCCGGGTTGGCGCCGATCTTCTCGGCGAAGTCCGACAGCGACGCGCCACGGGCGAGACGCACGATCTCGCCGTTGCCGCGCGGCAGCCGCACGCCACCGGCGATGGGCGCCTGCTGGTTCTCGTACTCGGCGCGCTTCGCCCGCTTCGACTTACGGCCACGACGCGGAGCTCCACCCGGACGTCCGAACGCACCCGCGGCACCGCCGCGACCGCCACCGGAACCCGGACGGCCACCGCCGCCACCACCGGGACGACCCCGGAAACCACCGGGAGCACCCGTGCCACCACCGGCACCGGCACCGGCACCGGCGCCACCCGCACCGGGAGCGCCGCCACCGCGGTAACCGCCGCCACCGCCACCGGGACGGCCGCCGCCGGCACCCGGACCACCCGGACGCGCCGGACGGCCTGCGCCACCCGGACCGGCCGGACGCTGAGCGCGAGCGGGCATGGCACCCGGGTTCGGCCGCGGGGGCATCGAACCGGGGCTGGGACGCGGACCGCCGGGACGGGGACCGCCCTGACCGGCAGCAGCCGGACGGGGACCACCCTGGCCGGGACCGGGGCGCGGACCGCCCTGGCCGGGACCCGGACGGGGACCGCCCTGACCCGGACCCGGACGCGGGCCGCCTTGCTGCTGACCCGGACGCGGGCCACCCTGGCCCTGACCCGGACGCGGACCACCCTGCTGCTGGCCCGGACGAGGGGCCGGACGCGGCGCGGGACGCTCGGGCGCGGAAGAGAAGGGGTTGTTACCGACACGCGGCGGCTTCGGACCCGGCTTCGGGCCACCCGGACGCGGACCGGACTGCGGGGCGGGGGCGCCGCCCTGCTGCGCCGGACGCGG
>NZ_JBHWHH010000005.1:0-91928 GCF_042732555.1 Nocardia sp. NPDC059764 | reverse complement strand
GCTTGAGCTCACCCGGACGCCGAAACGGCCGGTTGTCCGTAATCCCGATCGGATTCCGGACAACCGGCCGTTTTCTCGTTCTCAGGCCGCCCGCTGCTTGAAAGTGGTTGCGTAGCAATCGACGTACGGGCGACCCGAGCGGCTGACGATGTCGGCCATGAGCTCGTCGGTGGCACGGCGCACCGCCTGCTGGTCCGCGGGCAGGAAATAGCGCGGGTGGCCGAAGGAGATGCTGACCTTGGCCGGGCGCAGGAAGCGACCCTCGCGCGGATTGACCCGATCGGTGCCCGACAGCACCACCGGGATCACCGGGGCGCCGGTCTGCATGGCCACCCGGATCACGCCGGTGCGGCCCCGGTAGACCCGGCCGTCGGGCGAACGCGTGCCCTCCGGGTGAATGCCCCAGATGCCGCCCGACTCCAGCACCCGCACCGCGGCGGCGAGCGAATCCGATCCCGCGCTGCCGCCGGTGCGGTCGACCGGGACCTGACCGGTGGCGTTCATGACGAATCGATTGAGGCGACCGCGGAACCCGCCCTCGGTGAAGTACTCCTGCTTGGCGATGAAGGTGACCCGGCGGCGCAGCACCAGGCACAGGTAGAGCGAATCCACCACGGCCAGATGGTTGGCCGCGATGATCAGCGGCCCGTTCTTCGGAACATGGTGCAGCCCTTCGATCTTCGGGCGCCCTAGCAGGCGCAGCACCGGCCCCACCAGGATGTGCTTGAGGAGCCAGTACCACATGGTGTCCACCCAACTCTCGCTGTTTCGACGACTGCGTAGACAGTGTCTACTCGTACCTTTGTACCGGACGGGCGTAGACACTGTCTACGAATGCTGGAGAATGTCACATATGACTGACGCCGAGCCCCTGCGCGAACGACTCGTCACCGCCGGCGTCGCCATGCTCGAAGAAGTAGGCGCGGCCGAGCTCGGACTCCGGGCGATCGCGCGCGAGGCCGGGGTGTCGCACGGCGCGCCCCGGCGGCACTTCCCCACCCACAACGCGCTGCTGGCGGCGGTCGCCGCCCGCGGCTACGCGGACCTGCGCACGGAAATCGATGCGGTGGGCGGGGATACGCCCGAGGAACGGGTGCGCCGGACCTGCCTGGCCTACATCCGCTTCGCCACCGCGCGGCCGGAGATGTTCACCCTGATGTTCCGCCACGATCTGCTCGAGGGCGCGGGCGGGAACCTGCGGGTCACCTGGTCACTGCCCCTGTTCGCGCACTGGCGGCAGCTGGTCGCCGACTGCGCGGGCCCCGGCGCGGACGAGCGGACCGGCGAACAGGCCCTCGGCCTGTGGACCCAGCTGCACGGCATCGCGGTGGTGGTCGCCAACCGCAGTATCGAGGCGATCGCGCCGGGCACCGATATCGAGGCGCTGGTCGGACGGGCCGTGGCCCGGCATCTCGCCCCGGACCCGGACTGACCTCCGGTTCGAGGGCCACATCGGGCCGGACCGGCCGGTCGGGGCGGGGGGCCGGTCGCGTACCCTGGTTCGGTTGCCTCGTCCGCACATAAGGAGTCCCCCCGTGAGTTCCCCGACTGCCAGCGCGACCTCAGCTACCGCCGGTCGGCTGGCCGGTGAGGCGGCGCGGCGGCGCACCTTCGCGGTGATCTCCCATCCGGACGCGGGTAAGTCCACGCTGACCGAGGCGCTGGCCCTGCACGCCAAGGTGATCTCCGAGGCGGGCGCCATCCACGGCAAGGCGGGCCGCAAGTCCACCGTCTCCGACTGGATGGAGATGGAGAAGGCGCGCGGTATCTCCGTCAGCTCCACGGCCCTGCAGTTCGAGTACGGCGAGTGCGTCATCAATCTGGTGGACACCCCCGGCCACTCCGACTTCTCGGAGGACACCTACCGCGTGCTCACCGCGGTCGACGCCGCGGTCATGCTCATCGACGCCGCCAAGGGCCTGGAACCGCAGACGCTCAAGCTCTTCCAGGTGGCGCGCGACCGCGGCATCCCGGTCATCACCGTCATCAACAAGTGGGACCGCCCGGGCCAGGCGCCGCTGGAGCTGCTCGACGAGATCGTCGACCGCATCGGCCTGACCCCCACCCCGCTGTTCCTCCCGGTCGGCATCGCCGGCGACTTCCGCGGCCTGCTGCGCCGCGGCGAGGAGGGCGCGGCCACCGAGTACATCCACTTCACCCGCACCGCCGGTGGCGCG
The DNA here is from genome assembly GCF_042732555.1 of Nocardia sp. NPDC059764. NCBI lineage: Bacteria > Bacillati > Actinomycetota > Actinomycetes > Mycobacteriales > Nocardiaceae > Nocardia > Nocardia sp. NPDC059764. The sequence continues at coordinate 89,751 of NZ_JBHWHH010000005.1, read as the reverse complement.
ACCATCGCCCCGGAGGAGAGCTACACCCCCGAGCAGGCCGCCGAGCGCGAGGGCGAGGCCTGGACCACCGCCGCAGAGGAGAGCGAACTGCTTTCGGCGGCCGGGCAGGATCACGATCAGGAACTGTTCCTGGCCGGGCACACCTCGCCGGTCATCTACGCCTCCGCCATGCTGAATTTCGGTGTGCGCCAAATCCTCGAGACCCTCGTCGAGCTCGCGCCGCCGCCGCGCGGACGCACCGACATCAAGGGCGAGCCGCGCGAGACCACCGCGCCGTTCAGCGCCGTCATCTTCAAGGTGCAGGCGGGCATGGACACCGCGCACCGCGACCGGCTGGCGTTCATGCGCATCGTCTCCGGTGAGTTCGAGCGCGGCATGGTGGTGACCCACGCCCAGACCGGGCGGCCCTTCGCCACCAAGTACGCGCTGACCGTGTTCGGCCGCGAGCGCACCACCGTCGACACCGCCTACCCGGGCGACGTGGTCGGTCTGGTGAACGCGACCGCACTGGCCCCGGGGCACACGCTCTTCGTGGACAAGAAGGTCGAGTTCCCGCCGATCCCGTCCTTCGCGCCCGAGCATTTCGCCTCGCTGCGCGCCAAGACCGCGGACAAGTACAAGCAGTTCCGCAAGGCGATGGATCAGCTCGACTCCGAGGGCGTGGTGCAGGTACTGCGCAACGACGCCCGCGGTGAGCAGTCGCCGGTGCTGGCCGCGGTCGGTCCCATGCAGTTCGAAGTCGTCACGGCGCGAATGCAATCCGAGTTCAATGTCGAGACCCAGCTCGACCATCTGCCGTTCCAGCTGGCGCGGCGCACCGATGCCGAATCGGCCGCGGAGCTCAGCCGGCAGCGCGGCGTCGAGGTCTTCACCCGGACAGACGGCGCGATCCTGGCCCTCTTCAGCGACAAGTGGCGGTTGCAGTACATCGCCAAGGAGATGCCGAAGCTGACCCTCGAACTGCTGGTCGCCGGAACGGAATAGGACTCCGGTCGGCTTCGGGCGGAGCGGGCGGTCAGCCCAGCGTGCCGGAGCCGTCCGAGCTGGGTTCGACGCGGGGCGTGTCGGCGGGATCGCGGGCGATCAGGCCCCAGCGGCTGGAGGTCAGGCGCAGGCTCGGCAGGTCCGAGAGCGAGAGCACGACCTCGTAGGTGCGTTCGTAGCCGGTGTGCGCGATGCGCCACTGCCCGTCCTCGCAGCGCACGTATCTGTCGGTGTAGAACGCCGCGCCGCGTAGGAGCATGTTGTGGCCGGGGATGAGCACGGTGTCGGCCAGGTACCAGGTTCCGGTCGCCTCGTCGCCGTCGACATCGATTTCCGGGTGGTCGCAGCGGTGTTCGGTGATGACGTGCGGGCCCAGCGTATTGCGCATGAAGGCGAGGAAGGCGTCGCGCGATTCGAACTGGAGGTACTCGCTGTAGGTGGCGGTGGCCTCCGGAATCATGGTGTCGGCGAACTCCTCCCACGCCTTCGTGTCGAGCGCGCGCAGGTAACGGAACTTCAGCCTGCTGATCGCCGCGACGGCATCGGAATCCATACCTTCCACAATCCCATCAGGTGCGGGAAACCTGAGGAAATCGGCACGGATTTGTACCGGATCGCTATCAGCCGGATACCGAGTCAGTTGTTGATGGTGAAGCAGGTGCTGCAGAAGTCCTCGCCGAATTCGGTCAGGCGCAGGCTCTTTCGAACGATCTTGGGGACTCGACCGGCCTTTTTCAGCGCCTGCTCGACGACGGGCTGCACTTCCAGCACCATGTATCGCGACAAAACGACCGGATCATCCGAGGTCATAGTGAGACCAAGGCGGCTCAGATTGATCAGGTAGTGCCGCGCGCGGTCCGGGTAGCGGACGCCGGACTGCTCCGGAACCGAGGTCAGATCCCCCACGACCAGCTCCGACCCGATGCCCAGCGGCCGGTTGGTGCGCACGTCCACCGACGGCTGCGGGCCCTGCAACGCCATGAAGCGCAGGATCCGGGCCTCGTCGGGGGCGAGCTGATCGAGGATTCGGTCGTAGGCCGGGTGCACGTCCTCGGTGAAGTAGACGTCGGCCGAGCGGGCCAGCAGCGCGTCGCCGCGGCGGCGCAGATCCTCGGCGGTGCCCGACCGGACCAGACCGCCGCCATTGGTGATGGCCTGCTGTGGCGCGCCCATGGGAGTCGGTACGTAGCTGACGATCTCGCGGACCGAACCCTCGGTGACACCGAGCGCGCTGCGCGCGATCGACCGCAGCGCCGCCCCCGTGCGCTCGGCGATGTCGGCCGAGGACTCGCCGTCCAGCGCGGCCTGGGTCAACTGCCTGGTGATCTCGAAGCTGGTGCCGACCGCCCACTCGGTCCCCCGCACCGCGGTGCCGGCGGCCAGCCCGGCGGCCCGGAAGACCCCGCGGATCAGGCGGGCCTCATTGCTGATCTGCCGCTGCTCCACATCGGAACTGCGTTCCACGGCACGAGGTCCCGGACGGGTCACGTCCTGCCCCGGGATCCTGTCTTCCGCCACGTCCATCTCCGAATACGCCAGGTGAACCGAATCGTCCACAGATTATTGCCCCCGACGGACCTGCGGGCACGTCGAACCCGCGAGCCTGACGAGGTTACCCCAGTCCATGTCCGCCGAGTAACGACGCACATGACCCCCAACACGAACGATCTGAGAACGATATGGATGTGGTCTCCGCCATTCTCGTGGTCCCATCAAGAGAGAGGAACATCGAGCCCGCGCAGTGTGACCGAGATCTCCGACCCAGACACTCTGCGGCTGGACTCACTTCCTGAATAGCCAGTAAGGTCCGAACCGCCGATGGGGTAGTCAACGCCGACGGCGGTGCGTTGCGGGTCGGCAGGAGGGTGTCGCGTGCTAGAGAGTGTCTTCGGGGTGCGTCCGACCCTCCTATTGGAATTGATCACGATTCCACTGTTCACGGGCGTGATCGGCTATATCACCAACTGGACCGGCGTGCTCATGCTGTTCAAGCCGATCCGGTTCCACGGATTCCGGCTGCCCGGATTGGCCACGGTGTTTCCTTTGCTGCCCAAGCGGATTCAGGTGCTGCCGCTGCTGCAGTACGACGGGCGGATCGGCTGGCAGGGGATCGTGCCGTCGCGCGCCGACAAGATGGCCAGCATCGCCGTCGACAAAGGCTTGGCGAAACTCGGGAGTGTCGCGGATTTCTATCGCGAACTGGAACCGGACAAGCTCGCTGAACATTTTGTTGAAATTGCCGATCTTCAGATCCGCAGCATTGTCGAGGACATCCTCAAACGCGAACATCCACAGCTCTGGTACAACCTGCCGACAGGTGTGCGGGAGGTGGTCCACAACCGCGTGCGGGAACAGTTGCCGGATATTCTCCGGGAACTCACCGATGAACTCGGCAAGAACATCGATCAGCTGCTGGACGTCAAGTCCATGACCATCCGCTACTTCCAGGCGCGGCCGCAGATGCTGAATTCCGTGTTCCAGGTGCTCGGCGCCAAGGAACTGCGATTCATGCAGAACTTCGGCTTCTACTTCGGCGCGCCCATGGGTCTGGTGCTGGTCGGCGTCCTGCACTGGACGCACTGGTCGTCGCTGGTCGTGCTGCCGGTCGGCGGGGTGATCATCGGCTGGGTGGTCAACTGGATCGGCATCAACCTGATCTTCGAGCCCGCCTATCCCAAGTGGTGGTGCCCGTGGCGGCAAGGCCTGCTGATCAAGCGGCAGGACGAGATCACCGAGGGCTACGCGGCGCTGGTGGCCAGCGAGATCATGACCGTCGCCAATATCGGCGACGAGCTGCTCAACGGCCCGCGCGCCGACCGCACCATGCAGATGCTCACCGACACCCTGCGCCCGGCCGCCGACCGGGCGCTCGGCCCGGCCCGCTCGGTGGTCAAGTTCGCCCTGGGCAGCCGGGAGTACGACACCCTGCAGGACACCCTCACCAACGAGGCGATGACCATCGCGCCCATCGCCTTCGCCGACCCCGCGTTCAACGCGCGGCAGGGCGTGCAGGTGCAGGAGTACATCGCCAAACAAATGTCGGCGCTGCCCCCGCCGGAGTTCGTGGACATGCTGCGTTCGGCCATCAAACAGGACGAATGGCTTTTGTTCGTCCATGGCGGCGCGCTGGGGCTCTTCGCCGGTTACGCTCACCTCCTGATCTTCGGAACAGGAGTCGCCACCACATGGATATGACCGAATCCTCCTCTGGTGAGGACGATCCCGCCGATCCCTCCACCGTCATCGCTGTTCGCGAGTCCGCGCCGCTGCCGGTGCCGGTGTCGGTGGATTCGAGCGAGCGGCGGGGTTCGGCCGGACCGGTGCGCGCCGCCACGGGAGTCGTTCGGGTGGCCGTGTCGGCGGCGGTCGAGGCCAGTTTCTGGAGTCTGCACACCGCGCTCGGAGTGACCTCGGTGGTGCTGCGCGGCAGCATGGCCGGGCAGCCGCCGCGCGAGATCCTCTCCGACGCCGGCGCGCAGGTGCGGCAATCGGTCCGGCAGGCGCTCGGCGTGCCCGTGCCCGAGGACCTCGACGCCGCACCCGATTCCGGGCACACCGCGCTGCTGCGCGCCCGCGGCGCGGAACTGCTGCGCCGCTCAGCGGACTTCCACGCCGAGGACGACACCCACCACCACACCGCCTACTCGCGCATCCTGGGCGAACTCGCGCCCGACGAGGCGCGCATCGTGCGGCACCTGTACCTGGACGGGCCACAGCCCGCGGTCGAGGTGAAGACCGGACGCAGCTCCTACCGCGGCGTGTTCAACCTGCTGGGCGAGGACGCGGCCCTGCGCTACCCCAACCGGATCGACGAGTACCTGGCCAATCTGGATCGGCTCGGACTGCTGGACGTGACCCGCGAAGCGCTGGGCAACCCCAACCGGTACCAGCTGCTCGAGGCCATGCCGGAAGTGCGGCGGCTGCTCAAGCGGGCGAGCTTCGGCACCAAGGTGCTCTACCGCACCGTCGAATTGACCTCGTTCGGCGCGGGTTTCGTCCGCATCTGCTTGCCGGTCCCCTCGCTCGACTCCCCCGCCTCCCCGGGACTTCAGCGGGCGGCCGGGGAGCCGTAATACGCCTCGTATCCGTACCTGCGTCGGGTGACGAACCAATGGTGGACGTACCCGGCGAGTTACCCCGACCGTTGCGAAACCAGTTGTCGCCCTGGCATACGCCACCACCGCGAGAGACGATGAGGACGGTCGCAGCTCAGGCGTCTTCGGCCAGTTCCAGCCAGCGCTCCTCGGTGGTTTCCTTCTCGGCCTGCACCTGCTTCAGCTCGGCGCCCAGCTTGACCAGCTTGTCGGGCTCGGTGGCCGCTTCGGCGAGCGCCGCGTGCAGCTTCTCCTCGCGATCGGTGAGCTTCTCCAGCGCGCGTTCCAGCTTGGCGAGTTCCTTGCGGGCGGCGCGGTAGGCGGCCGAATCCGTGGGCGGGGCAGCGGAATTCGCGGCGGCGGCCGGGGCGGCGGAGCGGGCCGGGGTGGCCGGGCCGCCGCTCAGCGCGGCGCGTTTGCGCAGGTATTCCTCGATGCCGCCGGGCAGGTTGGTGAGTTTGCCGTCGCCGAACAGCGCCCAGGTGGTGTCGCAGATGCGCTCGATCAGGTAGCGGTCGTGGGAGATGACCACCATGGTTCCGGCCCAGCCGTCGAGCATGTCCTCGAGCTGTTGCAGGGTGTCGATGTCGAGGTCGTTGGTGGGCTCGTCGAGCAGCAGCACGTTCGGTTCGGCCATCAGGATGCGGGTGAGCTGCAGGCGGCGGCGCTCGCCACCGGACAGGTCGCGGACCGGGGTGCGCTGCTTGGCCGGGGTGAAGCCGAGCCGTTCGGCCAGCTGACCGGCGCTGATCTCCTTGTCGCCCAGCATCATTCGCTGCGCAACATCCTGCACGGCCTCCAGGACGCGCATATCCAGCGGCAGGTCGTCGAGTTCCTGGCGCAGCCAGCCGATCTTGACGGTCTGGCCCTGGATCCGCTTGCCGGACTGCAGGTCCCGCTCCCCCGCGAGCGCGCGCAGCAGGCTGGTCTTGCCGGAGCCGTTCACGCCGACCAGGCCGACGCGTTCGCCGGGCGCGAGCCGCCAGGTCAGGTCCTTCACCAGTTCCCGGCCGTCCGGGAGGGCGAGGGTGGCGTGCTCGAGCTCGATCACCACGCGGCCCAGGCGCTTTCGCGCGAAGGAGGCCAGTTCCACGGTGTCGCGCGGGGCGGGGACGTTGGCGATCAGGGCCTCGGCGGCCTCGATCCGGTAGCGCGGCTTGGAGGTGCGGGCGGGCGCGCCGCGCCGCAGCCAGGCCAGTTCCTTGCGGGCCAGGTTCTGGCGGCGGGCCTCGCTGGCGTCGGCTTGGCGGACGCGTTCGGCGCGGGCGAAGATCCAGTCGTTGTAGCCGCCGTCGTAGGTCTCCACCTTGCCGCCCTGCACCTCCCAGGTGCGGGTGGCGACGGTGTCGAGGAACCAGCGGTCGTGGGTGACGACCACCAGCGCGCTGCGGCGGGCGAGCAGATGCTCGGCCAGCCACTGCACGCCCTCGACGTCGAGGTGGTTGGTGGGCTCGTCGAGCACCAGGAGGTCCAGATCGCGGACCAGGGCGGCGGCCAGCGCGGTGCGGCGGCGCTCACCGCCGGAGAGGTTGGCGACAGGGGTGTCCATGCCGAGGTCGGCGATGCCGATGCCCTCGACCACGGACCGGATGCGGGGGTTGGACGCCCATTCGTGCTCGGCGACGCCATCGGTGCGCTGATCCTCGGCCAGGCCCGCGAGCACGACATCGCCGACCGTCGCGTCCTCGGGGAGGACGCCGCGCTGGGTGACGACCGCCATGCGCAGGAATCCGGCCCGGCTCACCCGGCCCGAATCCGGCTCCTCGAGTCCGGTCAGCACCTCGAGCAGCGTGGTCTTACCGCCACCGTTCAGACCGACGACACCGATCCGCTCCCCCTCCTGAACCCCGAGGGACACCTTGTCGAGCAGCGGCTTGACGCCGAAGCTCTTGGAGACGGTTTCCAGGTTGATCAGGTTGGCCACGGGACTGTGCCGCCTCTCCGGGTCTCTATACGAACCGCAAGAGCCTACTCACCCGCCGTTGCGGACCGGCGGTCGCATACGGGGAAACCCGCCCGTACCCGGCGAGTTACCCCGAAGCTCACGAAATCAGTTGTCGCCCATGATGCGGCGCGCGCCCGGGACCGGGCCGTGGGCGGTGCGGACGCTGCGGGCGACGCCGGCGCCCGCGAGCTCGGCGGCGACGGCGACCGCGGCCTCCTCGCTCTCGCACAGGAAGGCGCAGGTCGGGCCGGAACCCGAGACGATGCCCGCCAGGGCTCCCGAGGTGACGCCGGCCCGCAGGGTGCGGCGCAGGTCGGGCTCGAGCGAGAGCGCGGCAGCCTGGAGATCGTTGCCGAGCAGCGGGGCGAGCTGAGTCGCGTCGCCGGAGGCCAGGGCCTGGAGCAGGTCCTCGGGGCTGCCGAGACGCGGCGGATCGCCGGCCTCGCGCAGGCGGTCGAGTTCCCTGAAGACGGCCGGAGTGGACAGGCCACCCTTGGCGAGGGCCAGCACCCAGTGAAAGGTGTTGCGGGACAAGACCGGGAGCAGCTTCTCGCCGCGCCCCCGGCCGAGTGCGGTGCCGCCGTGCAGGGAGAACGGGACGTCGCTGCCGAGTTCGGCTGCGATATCGGACAATTCGGCCCGGCTGAGGCCGAGCTCCCACAGGTCGTTCAACCCGACCAGGGCCGCGGCGCAGTCCGCGCTGCCGCCCGCCATCCCGCCGGCCACCGGAATCCCCTTGGTGATCCCGATTTCCACCAGCGGGGCCCGGCCCGCCTGATCGGCGAGCCGGACCGCCGCCTGCCAGACCAGGTTGGTGCGGTCGGTGGGGACCTCGTCGGCGCCCTCGCCGACCACCTTGACCCGCATGGCGGCGGCCGGCGCGATCTTCAGATCGTCACTGAGTGAAAGGGCTTGGAAGACGGTGGTGAGGTCGTGGTACCCGTCTTCACGCAGGTCACCCACCCCGAGGTGCAGATTCACCTTCGACGGGGCACGCACGATCACCGGGCTCGGCACAACTGACAGCACGCGCCAAGCCTAATGGTGCTCAGAGCAGCGCACCGCCCGTGGCGTCGATCCACTGGCCGGTGACCCAGCGGCTGTCGTCGGAGGCCAGGAACGCGACGATATCCGCGATCTCGGCGGGCTCGGCCACGCGATTCAGTGGCGACTTCGCCGAGATCGCCGCCATGGTCGCGTCATTGCGCAGCCAGTCGGCGTTCATGTCGGTGTCCACCACGCCCGGCGCCACCGCGTTGACGGTGATGCCGCGCGCGCCGACCTCCTTGGCCAGCACCGAGGTGAAGGCGTCGATCGCGCCCTTGGTCATGGTGTAGGCGAGCAGTTCCGGCATGCCCGCGCCGCGGGTGAGCCCGGTGGAGACGTTGACGATGCGCCCACCGTCGCGCAGCCGGTCCAGGCCCAGCTTGGTGACGAAGAACGGGGATTTCGTATTGACGGCGAAGACCCGGTCGAAGGCCTCCTCCGAGGTACCCCCGATGGGTTCCCGGACGCCGTCGATGCCCGCGTTGTTGACCAGGATGTCGAGGCCGTCGGCGTGGGCGTCGAAGGCGGTCCACAGCGCGTCGGCATCGCCGGGCACGCCGAGGGTGGCGGCGAACGCGAAGGCCTGGCCGCCCGCGGCCTCGATGCTCGCGACGGTCTCCTTGGCGGCGGCCGCGTTGCCGTTGTAGTGGACGCCGACCCGCGCGCCGTCGCGGCCGAGGCGCTGCGCGATGGCGCGCCCGATTCCGCGTCCGCTGCCGGTGACCAGTGCCGTCTTACCGGAAAATGCGCCCATGACCTCGCCCTTCGTTCGTCGGCCATATTCTCTAATGACCGTTACAGAAAGCGACGATAGCACATGTGTAGCGGTCGTTATAAAATCGCTGACATGGCCACAACCACCCGGGGTCGCCCCCGCTCGTTCGACCGCGACGCCGCCCTCGACCAGGCGCTGCGGCTGTTCTGGGAACGCGGCTACGAGGCCACCTCGGTCAGCGACCTGACCAAGGCGCTCGGCATCGGAGCCCCCAGCCTGTACGCGGCGTTCGGCGACAAGCGAAAACTGTTCGACGAGGCCCTCACCGCCTACGGCACGAGCTACGGCGGCTTCGCGGCGCGCGCCTTCGCGGAAGAACCGACCGCCCGCACCGCCGCGGAGCGCACCCTGCGGGAGGCCGCGGCCGAATACGCCCGCCCCGGACAGCCACCCGGCTGCCTGGTCATCCACGCGGGCACCAACACCACCAATCATGAAGTGCTGCAACTACTTCAGAAGCTACGCAACGGCAATATCGACGTCTTCGAGCGGCGGATCCGCGAGGACATGGCCGCCGGACGCCTGCCCGCCGACACCGACGCCCGAGCCCTGGCCCGCTACACCGGGGCCGTCATGCAGGGCATGTCGCAGGCCGCGCGGGACGGCGCGGACGAGGACGAGCTGCGGCGAGTGGCCGCGCTGGCCATGCTGGCCTGGCCCGAATGAATTTCTCGGACCAACCGCTTGCGCCAGGTACCCATGGGGGGTATGTTTCTCGATGTTGGGGATACCCCCTCACCGTATGAGAAGCGAGCGAAGGAGACCACCATGGCCACCAGCACCTACACCGTCACCGGGATGACCTGCGGCCACTGCGTCGGTTCGGTACAGAAGGAGATCGGCAAGATCGACGGTGTCACCAGCGTGGATGTGGATCTCGCCAGCGGTCTGGTCAAGATCGAGTCGGCCACCGAGCTCGCCGACGCCGATGTGATCGCCGCCGTCGACGAAGCGGGTTACGAGGTGGCCAGGTGAACGATCGACTGAAGTTCGCCGCCTTCGGTGGCGGACTGGTCGTCTTGTTCGGAGCCGCGCTCGGCATCGGCGCCCTGGTGGGCGACCGGTCCGGCGCGGCCCCGGCCGAGGCCGCCGACCACTCCCAGCACGAGACCGCCGCGCCGACCGGCCTGCAGGACAGCCTCTCCGGCTACACCCTCGGTGAGATCAGCGCCCCGGCCACCCCCGATCAGCCAGGCGCACTGCGCTTCCGGATCACCGGACCGCAGGGCACCGTCACGCAATACAACAACCTCCATGACAAGGACCTGCACCTGATCGTGGTCCGATCGGACGCGAGCCAGTTCCGGCACGTGCATCCCACCCGGGCCGCCGACGGCACCTGGTCGCTGGACTGGAAGTGGGCCGCGCCCGGCAGCTACCGGGTGTTCGCAGACTTCTCCCCCGCCGGCGGGCCCGGCGAACTGGTCCTGAGCCGCACCATCGCGGTCGCGGGCAATGTGACCGACAAGCCGCTGCCGCCGGTCTCCAGGACCGCCGACGTGGACGGGTACCGGGTCACCCTCACCGGCGATCTGACCACCGCGGGCAGCGAACTGACCTTCGGCGTCACCCGCGACGGCAAGCCGGTGACCGACTTGCAGCCCTACCTCGGCGCCTACGCGCACCTGGTAGCCCTGCGGGCCACGGACCTGGCCTACCTGCACGTCCACCCCGAGGGCGAGGTCGGCAAGACCGCGCCCGGCCCCGACGTCGCCTTCCACGCGGAAGCGCCCAGCGACGGCAAATACCGCCTGTACCTGGACTTCCAGCACGGCGGCGCGGTCCACACCGCGGAATTCACCGGCGAAGCATCCACCGCCGCACCCGCTTCGGGTGCGCCCGCATCACACGGAGGAGGTCACTCATGAGCGCCCCGGCTCCCGAGCGTTCGATCGAACTCGATATCGGTGGAATGACCTGCGCCTCCTGCGCTTCCCGGATCGAGAAGAAGCTCAACCGGATGGACGGCGTCACGGCGTCGGTCAACTACGCGACCGAGAAGGCGAAGGTCAGCTTCCCCGACTCGGTGACCGCCGACGACCTGATCGCCAAGGTCGTCGACACCGGCTACACCGCGGCCGTGCACCACACCGAACCGGTGAAAACCGAGGCGGCCGAGACCGATTCGGCCCCGTCGGCGGCGGATCTGTTGCGGCACAAGCTGCTGGTGACGCTCGCGCTGGCGGTGCCCGTGGTCGCCATGGGCATGTTCCCGGTGTTCCAGTTCACCAACTGGCAGTGGCTCTCGCTCACCCTGACCGCGCCCATCGTGGTGTGGAGCGCGTCCCAGTTCCACCGGGCCGCGTGGGTGAACGCCAAGCACGGCGCGGCCACCATGGACACGCTGATCTCGCTGGGCACGCTGGCGGCGTTCAGCTGGTCGGTGTACGCCCTGTTCTGGGGCAATGCCGGAATGCCCGGTATGAAGCACCCGTTCAGTTTCGTCATCGAGCGCGGTGATTCGTCCTCGGCGCTGTACTTCGAGGTGGCGGCCACCCTGGTCACGGCCATTCTCGCGGGCCGCTATTTCGAGGTGCGGTCCAAGGAGAAGGCCGGGTCCGCGCTGCGGGCGCTGCTGGAGCTGGGCGCGAAGGACGTGTCGGTGCTGCGCGGCGGCGTCGAGACCCGGATTCCCATCGGCGATCTGCGGGTCGGCGAGGAGTTCCTGGTCCGTCCCGGCGAGAAGGTCGCCACCGACGGTGTTGTGGTGAGCGGCAATTCGGCGCTCGACATGAGCATGCTGACCGGTGAATCGGTGCCGGTCGAGGCGGGTCCTGGTGATCAGGTGGTGGGCGCGACCGTGAACGCGGGCGGTCTGCTGACAGTGCGCGCCACCCGGGTCGGCGCGGATACCCAACTGGCGCAGATGGCTTCGCTGGTCGAGGAGGCGCAGAACGGCAAGGCGCCGGTGCAGCGGCTGGCCGATCGAGTGGCCGGTGTGTTCGTTCCGGTCGTCATCGCGATCGCGGTGGCGGCGCTGGGCTTCTGGCTCGGCACCGGCGCGGCGGTGGCCACCGCGTTCGGCGCGGCCGTGGCGGTGCTGATCATCGCCTGCCCGTGCGCCCTCGGCCTGGCCACGCCCACCGCGCTGCTGGTGGGCACCGGGCGCGGCGCGCAGCTGGGCATCCTGATCAAGGGCCCGCAGGTGCTGGAGTCGACCCGTCGGATCGACACCGTGGTGCTGGACAAGACCGGCACCGTCACCACCGGCAAGATGACGCTGGCGGAAGCGATTCCGGGATCCGGTGTCGACGCCGACGAGCTGCTGTCGGTGGCCGCGGCCGTCGAGCACGGCTCCGAGCACCCGGTCGCCAAGGCCGTAGTCGCCGGTGCGGCCGAGCGCGGACTCGACACCGAGACGGTGGAACAGTTCGTCAGCCACGGCGGCAAGGGCGTGCAGGGGCTGGTCGGTGAGCGGGCCGTAGTCATCGGTCGCAACGAGCTGATGGCGGATTGGTCGGTCACGGTGCCGGAAGTCCTGGCGGACGCCAAGACTCGCGCCGAGCAGGCCGGGCAGACCGCCATCGTGGTGGCCTGGGACGGGCAGGCGCGCGGCGTGCTGGTCATCGCCGACGCCGTGAAACCGACCAGTGCGCAGGCGATCTCGGAGATGAAGGCGCTCGGCCTCACCCCCGTGCTGCTGACCGGCGATAATGCCGCCACCGCCCGCACCGTGGCGGATCAGGTCGGCATCTCCGAGGTCATCGCCGAGGTGCTGCCCAGCGACAAGCTGGACGTGGTGAAGAAGCTGCAGGACGAGGGCAAGGTGGTCGCCATGGTCGGCGACGGCGTCAATGACGCGGCCGCCCTGGCCCAGGCCGATCTGGGTCTGGCCATGGGCACCGGCACCGACGTCGCCATCCAGGCCGCCGACCTCACCCTGGTCCGCGACGACCTGCGGGCGGTGCCGACCTCGATCAAGTTGTCCCGCGCCACCTTGCGCACCATCAAGGGCAACCTGTTCTGGGCGTTCGGCTACAACGTTGCGGCCATCCCGCTGGCCGCCGCCGGCCTGCTGAACCCGATGCTCGCGGGCGCCGCCATGGCGTTGTCCAGCGTGTTCGTGGTCAGCAACAGCCTGCGGCTGCGCCGCTTCCAAGGGTGAGGCCGGGCCGCAACCGCGAACGCGTCACGGCGAAGGGCCGCTCGGATCACCCGATCCGGGCGGCCCTTCGCGGTCGTCGTCCTGCCCCGCACCGTCATCGTGTTGAATGTCGGGTGTCCACCGCCGCCCCCTCTCGAGGAGCTTCGTTGACCACCATCGCCGAATACCTGGCCTCCGCCCAGATCCAGGCCGCCCCGGTCGACCCCGCGGCCCCCGGCGCGCCGAAGGTCACCGTCGGCGTTCCCGAAGGCTGGCAGCAGGTCCCGCCGCAGATGTTCCCCGGCTCCTTCGGCGTCTGGACCCAGCCGCCGGTGGACGGCTGGGCCGACAACGCGGTCCTCCTAGTGGCGACCTTCACCCCCGCCGTCGACGCCGCCGAACTCCTCAGCCACGCCTTCGCCGATGCCCGCCAGCTCCCCGCCTGGAAGGACATCGACACCGACACCGCGGACTACGACGGCCTCCCCTCCGCCGCCATCACCGGCACCTACGAGGTCCAGAACCTCACCCTGTGGGCCTACAACCGCTACATCATCGCCGACTCCGACAAGGGCCAGTACCTGGTCCAGCTCACCATCACCACCCGCAACGACAGCGACGGCAGCGCCCCCACCGCCATCCTCGAGGGCCTGTCCATCTCGGCGTAGCTACCGCTCCCACACCCCACCGGCGAGAAAGCGATCCCACTGCTCGCCGGTGAACACCAATGCGGGCCCACCGGGGTCCTTGGAATCACGGACCCCGACCCCGCCCCGGCGCAGGAATGCGACCTCGACGCAGTCCTGACCGCCGCCGGATCGACTGGACTTGAACCATTCCGCCTGGGACAGTTCATCGTTCACTTTCGAATCTCCTCGCCATTTCCCGCAGCAGCGACCGGCTGATATCGGCCTCGAGCGCGGCATCCGTCAACGTCCGGTGTGCCGCACGGCACCTGTCGATGTCGCCCCGCTCTTCGAAATACATTCCGCCGGTGTAATTCTCGGCGAAGACGACGGTAGGTTCCAACCCTGGCCACCGCGAGACACATCCAGGCCGTGATATCGGGCTCGTATCCGGATGACGAAGTCCTGAAGCGCCGCCCGACACAACCGGATCGGGGATCTAGTCGAAGACGCGGGCCAACAAGGCGGCGAGCTGATCTCGCTCGGTGGCCGACAGGGTGGCGAGCAGGTCATCTTGAACGGCGGTCAGGGCGGAGTCCAGTTTCTGGAGTCGGCGACGACCCGAGGGAGTCAAGGTGATGAGGTTGCGGCGGCGGTCGCCGGGGTCCGGGGTCCGGGCGACATAGCCGTGTTCGGCGAGTTCTCTGAGCATGGTGTGCATATCGCTCTGGTCGATGCCGCACCGTTGGCCGATGCGCACCTGACTGTCCGGACCGAACTCGTCGACCGCGGCGAGGATCGCGAAATGATAGGCACGCCCGTCGACTTCGGCCATTGCCTCACTGATGAGCCGCTGCGCCCGAGCGGCGGCCTTACTGATCAACCAGGTTGACTTTCCGCGCAAGCGGGCGGGTGTGTCCTCCAGTCCCATGGCGGGAATTCTACGCAAACCCTTGGTTCGACCCAGTAATTCGATTACCCTTGGGTCAACCAAGCTTGGTTGACCCAAGAGATTTTGAGGTGGAACGATGGCACTCACTTCGACAGCAGCCCGGATCATCAGCGCTCGGGCGCGCGAGCACGCCGCGGGCCTCGGCGCCCGAGTCACCGTCGCGATCGTCGACGCCGGAGGGCATGTCCTGGTAGTCGATCGGATGGACGATGCGCCACCACTCTCGGCGCGCATCGCACCGGCCAAAGCGTCCAGCGTGGCGCTGTTTCAGCGCGACGGCAGCGAGCTGATGCGTATGCAGCAGGCCTGGCCCACCCTCTTCGCCCAGATCGACCAGGTAGCGGGCACTCCCATCATGGCCGGCGCCGGCTCACGCCTGATCCGCCGCGACGACACCGTCATCGGCGCGATCGCGGTCAGCGGAGGCCTGCCCGAACACGACGACGCCTGCGCGGAAGCAGGACTTCTTTCCCTCTCGGCCGCGGCACCCGGCCAGTAGATTTCCAGGCACGCCCTTCGGATACCTCGGCGTCGACCTCACCGTGCACCAAAAGGGGTCACGCAGATCGACGTCGAGAGCATGATGTACGTCCGGCTCGCAGAGCGAGCCGGACGGCCGGAATTACTGGACGCGATCGCGCACAACACGAGAAGTCGCTGGCATGGTGAGAACCCACCACCATCCTCGAAGGCCTGACCATCTCGGCGTAGCTACCGCTCCCACACCCCACCGGCGAGAAAGCGATCCCACTGCTCGCCGGTGAACACCAACGCCGGACCACCGGGGTCCTTCGAATCACGGACCCCGACCCCACCCCGGCGCAGGAGGCGACCTCGACGCAGTCCTTCCCACCGGCACTGCGGGTGCTCTTGAACCACTTGGCCTGGGACAGATCATTTTTCACGGTGCATACTTCTTGGCGAGTCGTCGCAGCATGTTCTTGGTGTTGGCCGTGTCGAGCGCGGCGGCACGAATAGTCGTGTGCGCCTTCCGATACAGCTCCACGCTTGCCGTTCCTTCAAGGTACAAGTCACCGGCGTAGCTCTCGACGTAAATTACGGTCGGCTCCGCTGGCTCTCCGTCCGCATCCGTCTCGAAGTCCAGAACCGTGAACGGCCCCGGCGAGATGCCCAGAGGAAAGCCCGCTGCGGCAGGCAAGATCTGGACGCTGACATTCGGGGGCAAGGCCGCCAGATGTCGCATCTGTCCAGCCATGGTCTTGGGCCCGCCTACGATGCGCCGCAGCGCTGCCTCATCGAGGACCAACCGCGCTGTCGCGGGCTTCCGCTTTCGCATGATCAAGGATTGACGCCGAATACGCAGCTGCACGCGGCGATCCACCTCCGCAGGCGACTCGTGGGTGAAATAGGTGTGGTCCAACGCTCGCGCGGACTCCGGAGTCTGGAACAGACCGGACACCATGTCGGGCCGGTAGATCGTGAGCCGTTCGGCTGCCGACTCCAACCCGACGTACACGTTGAACCCGGCCGGAATCAGGTCGCCGTATTCGTGCCACCACGATTTCACATTTGCTTGCTGCGCAAGACCTTTCAACGGCTCCACATACTCGGGCGCATCGTAGATCCGGCACAGCTCTTCGACGTCGCTCAGGTGGATCCGTTCGGTCGCTCCGGTTTCCAGCCTTTGCAGGCTGCCGGTACCTCGCTCGGCCAGGTTGGCCGCCTGCACGATCGACAGACCGCACTGCTGCCGCAGTTCTCTCGAGTACCTCCCAAGTTGGCGGCGAGGCAGATTGCTGGAGCGCTTCGACATGACCATCTCTTGGCGTCGGCTCCGAAACCCGGATCAAGTGTGCGCCGAAATCGGATGGCGTGCTGGGGAAACGCGCAGAAATCCTGCGCACGCAGAAATCCCGGTCCTTCGATCACGGTTTCTGCTGTCCGATGTACGCATCCCCGGTTCCCAACCACTCCGAAACCCCACCGGGAACCCGGGAGCGACCGAGATCCGCGCTCGAGAGGAGACCGTAATGCAGTGGGACACCTGGGCACTTCTGACGATCGCAGTCCTCTGCGGCAGCGTGATCCTCTGGTCCTGGTGGGGATTCCACAACGACGCCCCCGCACCGGACCCCACCGTCCTACGACTCTCCATCATCGGCGGCGGCCACCTCGACGTCCCCCGCTCCGAAACAGATCCCGGTCGCCATCGCCGAGCACCGCGTGCAATGCGCACCCACCCAAAGCATCTCCACCGGTCGCCTCGAAGGTCCGCGGCATACCCCCGCCGAGGTGGCCGTTCTCATCGCACTCAGCCCCGACCGCACGCTCTCCGCTGCCCAAGTTCAGGTCGCCGCAACGCTTACCGCCTGGCGTACGCGCAACGCCTTGGCTCACCTGGAATCCCGTGGCCTGATCGTTCCCAGTCACCCGCGCGGGCGCTGGCGGATCACCCCGCGCGGCCGCGCGGCTCTCACCTCGAAAGCGAGCCGCTTCGGTTGATCAGCCACGGCTCGGCGGCGGCGGTGCGGACGGCGGGATGGAGATGCGGCCGTTGGTATTCATCGAAATCCGGGACGGCTCAGCGCATTACCGCCCGCTCCCGGCGCGGTGGACCGGCGTGGCCGTGCCGCTGGCCGGGATCGCCGCCGGTCTCCTCGCACCGTCCGTCTTACGCGCCGGACTGCGCCTCTACCGGGCGCGGCGCGGCTGAACCGGCCACCTCACCCGCGACGAGCGCGCGGTGGCGCTGCTGCTCGAGTTCGATGAATCCGTCGATCAGGGTGTTGTAGACCCGCTCGACCAATGTCGGCTCGACGCCGTGGCGCACCGCCAGCTCACGCAAGCGGACCATCATCCGCACGCGGCGGTCGGGGGCGCGGACCTCGTGTTCGTTGCGTTTGAACGTGGCAGCCCGCATCACCAATTGCTGCCGGGCGCCGAGCAATTCGATGATCCGCGCATCGATCGCGTCGATCTCGCCGCGCACTTCTTCCAGGGACATGAATCCGGACCTCTCATTTCGAGGCCACCGACGCGCCAGCCGAGTGACGCGAGACGCGTCGACCACCGCACCGGCAGCCGACACACACGCAAGTCAGAGCCGCCGAAACCTCGGCTGCCACCACGACCGCGTCATCAACATCACTCGGCCATCAAACCACAGGTCCGCGGCGGCCGCCGATCAGTCGAGGTCGTCGAAGGTTTCGATATCGGTGCGGAACGATCCCCCGTCGGCGGGTGCGATCAGGACCACGAAGTCGGGGAGGGCGGTGGGGGTGGCGTCGCCCTTGTCGTCCGTCGCGCCGGGTTCCGCTTCCCAGTCGAGGAGGTGGACGGTCACAGCGTACGAGCCTGCCGGAAGGTCGATTTCGGTCGGCGTCATGTCGGCCACCGTGGACTCTTCCTCATCGAACGAGCCGACCTCCTCGATGCCGCTGATCTTGGCGACGCCGGTGGACACGAACAGATACGGCTCCGAGGAGTTCTGCGCGTACTGCCGCTCGCGCTCGGTGAGCTCGCCCGCCGCACCCTGCCGCACCAGCACCCCGAATCGCCCGTCGGACAGGATGTTCAGCGGCACCAGCCGACCGGCGCGAATGTGCTCGACGACCGGTTCGTCATCCAGCAACTCCACTTCCCAGCTGTCGTAATCGACGACATGGGTGAACGCGGCCGGATCCCACAGCGCGAGCATCCCCGAACCGGTGACCGCGGTGAACACGCGCTCGCTCGACACATCGACCGACAATCTCGAACTCATGCCCGCCAGCATGGCAGGCCCCACCGACAGAACGCGATATCACCTACTACCGCAAGGGAATTGGCCAACGACGACCTCCGCCGACCGCCCCTTCGATGGCATAGTATCGACCCGCTACCGACGCCGAGGATCGATTGCGCAGATCGCGTGGAGAACATCGCGTAGATTCCGACCATGCCCCTGGGACACCTCGGCGTCAATGTCACCGATCTCGTTGCGGCACGACAGTATTATGACCAGCTGATGCCGCTGATCGACTACGACAAGCTGCTGGCCGACGATACGCAGTTCGCCTACTGGCCCGCGGGCGGCAAGGTCGGCACCTATCTGTTCTTCTACCCGGCCCCGGAGCCGGGCTACTCCCCCGAGCGGGCGGGTCTGCAACATCTCGCGTTCATCGTCCCCACCCGAGCCGATGTCGATCGGGTGCACGACTGGGCCTCGGGGCGCGGCGACGAGATCATCCACACGCCACAGTCCTTCCCGCAGTATCCGCCGCCGTACTACGCCACGTTCTGGCGCGGGTACGACGGCGTCATGCTGGAAGCGGTGTGCCACAAGGACCGGTGAGCCGGGCTTTCACCGGGCCGTATCGGCTGCCGACTCGTAGTCGGGGAGCCGGTCGGCAGCCTTCGGGGACATGATGCGCTCCATGCCGGACATCGACTCGAGCAGCGGCAGGCGAGTGACGGTGTTGCGCACGGCCATCCCCAGCCGGGTCTTCGGCACCATCAGCCGGAGGTTGGGTCCGACCTGTTGGGTATCTCGCCACGCCCGCGGGCGACGGCCCCGAGACGGCATCGTGAGACATTTTTGAGACACACTCGCGGTTGCGGGTGGCGAGATCGCTCCGGCCGCCGGCGCACCCGAATGGCACATGTGCGACTTGTCGCATTTGAGACAAATCCACACGAGATGAGCGCGGTCACTTTCACGCGATCAGTGGGTGCGCATCGGTGGCGAGAATCCGCGAGAGCCCCGGATCGGCAATGGCGTTTACGGTGTTCAGCGGCCGTTCACAGGGGTAGCTGGAGGGGTGCTGAGGACTGTCCGGCAGGGCGGTCCGAGACCCCGCGATGAGGGGGCGAATCCTGGCGCCGGGAGGCGGGTTGCTGCGGAGGGGGCGGCAAGCCCCTGAAAGTTCGGGGCGACTGCACGGGGGGTTTGCGGATATTCTGCTGCGTGATCGACGCCCGGCCTTGCCGACTTTCGGTTTCGCCGGGCGTTTTTGTGTTCCCTGGGAGGGCATAGTGTCAACCACCGATGTGGCGCCGGAGCTGGTCGCCGTCGAGCCGGTCGCCGATCGGCGGGTGCATCCGTTCGCGTGGAAGGGCGTCCTGGCGGTCTCGCTGGGGTTCGCCGCCGTGCTCGGCCTCCCCGCGGCTCGGATCAATTACTTCGGCGACGAGCTGTACTTCGTGGCGGCCGGGCGACGGCTCGCCTGGGCCTACCCGGATCAGGGTCCGCTGGCGCCGTTCGTGGCGCACGTGATGGATCTGATCGCCCCGGGTTCGGTGCTGGCGCTGCGCATTCCGGCGCTGCTGCTGATGGCCGCCGCGGCGGTCGTCGCGGCCGCCACCGCCCGGGAGCTGGGTGCGAGCGCGCGGTATCAGGTGCTGGCCGCGACGGCGTACGCGGTGTCACCGCTGGCCTTCAACCAGATGCAGCTGATCACGCTGACCTTCGACATTCCCTTGCAGGCGGCCATCATCTGGCTGCTCATCCGCTGGGTGCGCACGCGGCAGGACTACCTGCTGATCGTCGCGGGCGTGGCGGCGGCGCTGGCGTTCCAGGCGAAGTGGATGATGCCCGGCGTGTGGGCGCTGCTCGGCCTGGGCGTGCTGATCGCGGGCCCGCGCGAATTGCTGCGCCGCCCGGCGCTGTACGCCGGCACCGCGATCCTGACGCTGTCGATGGTTCCCGGCATCGTGTGGCAGGTGCAGCACGGCTGGGTGGAATCGCAGATGACCGAGATCATCGCCCAGGAGCAGTACGCCGCCAATACCGGTCCGCTGATCTGCGCGATCGAGATCGCCGTCCAGTGCGGTCTGCTCGGCGGCCTGCTGAGCATCTTCGGCCTGTCGGGCCTCACCCGGCTGGAGGCATTGCGCCCCTACCGTTTCGCGCTGATCGCGGGCCTGGGCCTGCTGATCATCGTCCTGGTCGAGAACGGTCGCTCCTACTACGTGGCGGGCTTCTGGCCCGCTCTGGTCGGCGCGGGCGCGTTCGCATTGAGCACGGTCGAGGCGCGCAAGCAGATCGGCAAGTGGGTCAATGCCGTGGCGGTGCTGTCGGCGGTCATGTTCACGGCGTGGATGGCTTCGATCCCGGTCCCCTACAGCTGGGAGTGGGCGCGCGACTTCACCGGCATCGACAAGCCGATCACCGACCAGGCCCAGTACTGGCAGCGTGAATCGCTCACCGGCCCGGCCGGATACGAGACCTTCACCAAGGCGGTCGCCGACGCGGTGGCCGGACTGCCGGAGGCCGAGCGCAGCAACACCGCCGTGGTCGCCGCCGCCTACGTGCAGGCCAGCGCGCTGGAGGAATTCGGCCGCGACTACAACATGCCGCCGGTGTTCAGCCCGAACCGCGGCTTCGGCTACTTCGGCCCGCCGTCGGACTCCTACCGCACCATCGTCTACCTGTCGGTGGACGGCGTGGGCGACAAGGACTTCCTGGCCCAGTTCAACTCCACCACCGAGGTCACCAAGATCAACGACCCGAACGGGCTGCCCGGCCTGGAGCGCCTGATGACCGTCTACGTGTGCCGCGAACCCAAGCATCCGTGGGCCGACGTGTGGCCGGGCCTGCAGACCCTCACCTTCCCCAGCGGAATCTGAGAGTCCCCGGACTCGGCCGGCTGCGGGGAGTCAGCCTTGTTGAGCCAGACGAACGAAAGCGGCGGTATCGAGCGTCTCACCGCGCGCGGTGGGCGCGATACCGGCCGCGGTGAGACGGTTCTCGGCCTCCGCGGCCGAGCCCGCCCAGCCCGCGAGGGCCGCGCGCAGGGTCTTGCGGCGCTGCGCGAAGGCCGCGTCGACCACGGCGAACACCTTCGCCCGGAAGGCGTCGTCCTGCGGCCAGGGCGCGTCGCCGAACCGGTCGATGCGGACCAGCCCGGATTCCACCTGCGGCACCGGCCAGAAGATCTGGCGGCCAACGGTTCCGGCACGCCGCACGGTGCCGTAGAAGCCCGCCTTCACGCTGGGCACGCCGTAGATGCGCCCGCCCGGCGTGGCCGCCAGCCGATCCGCGACCTCGAGCTGCACCATGACCAGCGTGGTCCGGATGCTCGGGAATTCGGCCAGCAGGTGCAGCAGCACCGGCACCGCGACGTTGTAGGGCAGGTTGGCGACCAGCGCGGTCGGCTCGGCGGGCAGGTCGGCGTGAGTCACCTTCATGGCGTCCATGGGCACGACGGTGAGCCGGTCCGCGAGTTCGGGAGCGCGCGCCCCGACGGTCTGCGGCAGATGCGTGGCCAGAGTCGGATCGATCTCGACGGCGATGACGCGATCCACCACGTCGAGCAGGGCAAGGGTCAGCGATCCGAGACCGGGCCCGACTTCGAGCACGGTGTCCCCGCGTGTCACTCCCGCGGTGGCGACGATGCGGCGCATCGTATTGGCATCGTGGACGAAATTCTGCCCCAACTGCTTGGTCGGGCGGACCCCGAATCGCTCGGCGAGCTCACGCACTTCGGCGGGGCCCAGCAGGGCGGCTTTTCCACGACCGGCGACTTCGGGTTCGGACATTCTGGAAAACCTATCAAGCTGGGCCGATCACTCGCGCCGACACCCCGGTCAGGGCGGGGGACGGCGAGCCGGCTCGCCGCGGTCCCGCCATCGGGCGCATCGAAGACCGACCGCTGCGCCCGTCCGGCGTGGCGGACACGCGAGTCGGATGAAAAACACCATCTCTCAGGGCTTTTCACCCTGCCGCCGGGTAGCGTCGCCACCCGGCCACCACGACCTTGGAGGAGAGTGCATGCCCGCTCGGCGGATTCGACGGTTCGTTCTGGGCGCGACGCTGGTGACGGCGGCCGCCACCCTGCCCGCGGGCCCGGTGCACGCGGAAGCGCCCGTCGCGCCGGATCGCTTCACGCATCAGACGCTGAACTGGCAGGCCTGCAATGACAAGATCCTGGACAAGGCGGGCGCGCAGTGCGCGGGTGTGGTCGTCCCGCTCGACTACGCCGACCCCGGCGGCCGCACCCTGACCCTGGGCATCTCCCGGGTCCAGGCCACCGATCCGGAGCGCCGCCGCGGCATCCTGCTGACCAATCCGGGTGGTCCGGGCGGCCAGGGCCTGCGCATGCCCGCCAACTATCTGACGAACCTGTCCGACGACGTGCGCGCCCAGTACGACATCATCGGCATGGACCCGCGCGGCGTCGGCCGTTCCGACAAGGTCAACTGCACGATTCCGATTCCCACCATCCTGTTCTCGGCGGGCTTCGACGTCCTCGGCTTCGCCCGCGACGCCACGGTGGCCGCGGGCATGGCGAGCGCCTGCGTGGCCACCGACCCGGGCAAGATCCGCCACATCACCACCCGCAACACCGCCCGCGACATGGATGTCATCCGGAGCGTGCTGGGCGAGCAGAAGATCAACTTCTTCGGCGCCTCCTACGGCACCTACCTGGGCGCGGTCTACACCCAACTGTTCGGCGACCGCGTCGACCGCATGGTCCTCGACTCCCCCATCGACCCGGACCGCTACTACATCGGCCTCTACCAGGACATGGGCGCGATCAACGAGTGGGCGCTCGACGACTGGGCCACCTGGGCGGCCCGCCACGACGACCTCTACCACTTCGGCACCACCCCCGAGGCGGTGCGCGGCTGGGTCGAGGACCTGATCCGCCGGTCCGCGGGCCACGAGATCTACGGCAGCGGCTTCCTCGTCGACGAGCACACCATCCCGATGATTCTGGTTGCGCTGCTGCCCAATCCGCAGTTCAACCCGAATCTCGCCGAAATCCTCACCATGGTGGCCAGCGGTGTCGCGGGCGGCCCGATCGACATGGACGCCCTGCAGGCCAAGATCTTCTCGGTGGTGCCGCTGGACGCCGCCGCCATGGCCGCCATCATGTGCGGCGACAAGGCCGCGCCCCGCGATCCCGCCTGGTACTACAACAATGTCGAGGCCGCCCGGGCGTCGCAGCCGGTGTTCGGCGCGTTCGCCAACAACATCACCGCGTGCGCCTTCTGGCCGGACCCGGTGGAGCAGCCCACCGAGATCGGCAACGACACCCCGGTGCTGATGCTGGCCAATATCCACGACACCCGCACCGCGTACGCCGAGGGCCTCGCGCTGCACGCGAAGCTCCCGAAGTCACGGCTGATCACCTTGGCGGACACCAGAATTCACGCGTCGTTCCGCGACGATCTGAGCCCGTGCGTGAACGACGCCGTGAACACCTACCTGGCCACCGGCGTCCGCCCGGACGCCGACATCACCTGCGCGCCCGACTACAACTGGTTCCCGAAGTAGCCGGTCCGAGCCGGGCCTCCCGGCTCAGGGCAGGGTGGGCGTGGACAGGATGCGATCGGTGAAGGCGCCGATCGCATCCCACATGGCCGGGTTCAGCTGGGTGTGGGTGCCGGTGCCGACCACGGTGGAGAAGTCGACGCCGTTGGCGGCGAACTGGGCGGCCAGTGCGGCGTGCAGCGGGGAGGGCACGGTGGTGTCGGTCGCGTTGACCAGCAACAGGATCGGCGCGTCGTAGCCGTTGACCGGCACGGTCAGGTACTGGTTCATGGCGGTCTGGAACGCGGGATCGTTGAGCGGCCGCGACAGCATGTCGCCGATGCCCATGCCCTCGACCTTCTTCATGATGTCGAGGAAGCACAGGCTCTGCGACTCGTCGAGCGCCTGACGGCCGCGCTCGGTGAGGAAGCTGTCGACGTTCGCCTCCGGGTGCGTGGCGCGCAGACCGGCCAGCATGCTGACCACGAAACCGTTGACCGCGGTTCCGGCCTGCCCCGGGATCTCCGGCACCCACGGGCCGACGAACGGGGTGATCTTCTCCAGATCCGATTCCGGGTCGACGGTGATGGTGCCGCGGAAGTCGAGATCCGGTGCGGTGGCGGCCTGCAGGTGCGCGGTGCCCAGCGCCGCCTGTCCGCCCTGCGAGAAGCCGGTGACAGCCCAGCTGCGCGACAGCGAGGGGTTCAGTGCGCGAGCGGCTTTCAGCAGGTCGATGGTCGAGCCGGCCTCGGTGCCGATCTCGAGGTACGGGTGCGGGCCGGTGTCGAAGCGGCCCAGGCCGAGGTAGTCGGGGGCGACCACGGCGAAGCCCTTGTTCACCAGGTACTGCAGGAACTTTTCCTCGGCGGGCCGGGTGATGTGAGTGGTGTCGGTCTGACCGCCGCAGCCCGGTCCCATGCCGGAGGTGCCGTGGTCGTAGGCCATGATCGGCCAGCCGCCCTCGGGCGCGGGGCCGGGCGGAACGAACAGCGCGCCACTGGCTTTCACCGGTTCACCGTTGGAGCGGGTGGTCCAGTAGTCGATGAAGGTGCCGTCGGACAGGCCGCGGAAGTTGTCCGGCGCGGGCGTGGTGGCGAAGGCGGTGCCGGGATCGGCCTGTGCCGGAGCACCCGGGATCACCAGCAGGGCGCCGGCCGCCGCGAGAGCCGCCGTGCACGCACGAGTACGCCAACCAACCGAACGCATGAATCCTCCATCAGGTCCCGACCCCAATTGCCCAACACATACGGCGAAGGAGTTTATCTACTGGACTGTCGTTCAAATATGTGAACACTCTGGCAAATAGCGGGAGAGTATCCGATGCACACCCCATTGACGCGCTTTGAAACTTGTTCTAATTTCTCGCCATGTCGAGCAGATACGAAGGTCGTCGAGTCATTGTCACCGGAGCGGGATCGGGCATCGGTCAGGGCGTGGCCCTGCGCCTGCTCGCCGAGGGAGCCCAGCTGGTCGCCGCGGATGTGAACGAGGCCGGACTGGCCGCCACCGTCGACGCCGCCCCCGCCGCGCAGCGCGAACGCCTGCGCACCCTCACCATCGACATCGCGGACCAGGAGTCGGTCCGCGCGGTCACCGCCGAGGCCCTCGAATTCCTCGGCGGCCTGGACGTTCTGGTCAATGCCGCGGGCATCCTGCGCGCCGCGCACACCCACGAGATGCCGCTCGAGGACTGGAACAAGGTCATCTCGGTCAACCTGACCGGCACCTTCCTGATGATCCGGTCCGCGCTGCCCGCGCTCATCGAATCCGGCCGCGGCGTGATCGTGAACTTCTCCTCCACCTCGGCGTTCGGATCCAACCCGTACATGGCGGCGTACTCCGCGTCGAAGGCGGGCGTGAACGCGCTGACCCACTCCATCGCGCTCGAATACGTGAAGAAGGGCCTGCGCGCGGTCAATATCGTGCCCGGCGGCATCAGCACCGGCATCACCTCCGGTCTGGCGCTGCCCGCCGACGCGGACTGGTCGCTCATGGCGCGGCTGCCCGGCTGGATCGAGGGCGGCGCGCTGGGCAAGCCGGAGGACATCGCGGGCGTGGTCGCCATGGCGGCCTCCGACGACGGCCGCTACATGACCGGCACCGAGCTGCGGGTCGACGGCGGCGCGCTGATGTAGCGGACCCGATTTCAATCGGGACCAGTCGGTACGGAGTTAGGCTGGCAGGCACTTCCTAGCCACGAACATCGGACCCGGACGGAGCGTCATGGGAAACCGGCGGAGTTTCGGAGTGCTTGTCGCCACCATCGGGTTGACCGCGGCGGTGGGATGCGAGTCCTCGAAGGACTCGGGTGGATCGAAGGAATCCACCACCGCGTCCCCGGACTCGAACGGATCCAAGGAACCGGCGTACGCCGCGACGCTGCGCCCCCTCATCACGAAATTGATGAAGGACAACGCCATTCCGGGCGCGGTCGTCATGATCACCTCGCCCAAGGAAGGGAACTGGAAGGCCGCCTTCGGGACCGGGACCATCGGCGAGGACGACCCCATCCGGGTGGACGACCATTTCCGGATCGGCAGCAATACCAAGACCATGACCGTCACGGTCCTCATGCAGCTCGCCCAGGAGGGCAAGCTCTCCCTCGACGATCCGGTCGACAAGCACTGGCCGGGCGTGCCCAACGGCGACAAGATCACCCTCGCTCAGCTCGCCGAAATGCGCAGCGGCCTCTACAACTACACCTTCGACCGCGACCTGAGCGTCGAGGTCGACAAGGACCCGCAGAAGGTGTGGGCCCCCGAGGAGCTGCTGGCCATCGCCTTCGCGCACCCGGTCCGATTCCCGCCGGGCGAGAAGTTCGAATACTCCAACACCAACACCATCCTGCTCGGGCTGATCATCGAGAAGGTCGCGAAGACGCCGCTGGCGGATGCCCTGCGCCAGCGCATCTTCGAGCCGCTCGGGCTGAAGAACACCTCGTTCCCGGCGGTGAGCGACTCCTCGATCCCGGATCCGCACCCGCAGGGCTACACCTTCGGCACCATGGTCTCCACCATCGACACCTACGCCCTGCCCCCGGACCAGCGGGCGGCGGCGCTGGCGGGCACCCTGCAACCGAACGATTCGACCACCTCGAGCCCCTCCTGGGCCTGGGCCGCCGGGGCCGCGATCTCGACGGTGGAGGACATGACCACCTTCACCAAGGCCCTCGTCGAGGGCAAGCTGCTCGACGCCAAGTTCCAGAAGATGCGGATGGACAGCATCCGGCCGATCAACCCGGACATTCCCACACTGGCGGGATACGGCCTGGGCCTGGTGCGATTCGGTGAACACCAGTTCGGGCACGACGGCCAGCTGCCGGGCTTCATGAGTTACATGGCGTCGGACCCGGAGTCCGGGCTCACCATCGTGGTCGCCACCAACCTGGCGGCGGTGCCCGGTGGCGATGGATCCGCCCTGGTGCTGGTGAAGGCCATGCTGCCGACCTTCTACGGCCCCAACGCCCTGTCCGGACCCGATCCGGCACAACGCGACAGCGCTACGAACACCACCGCACCCGCCTCGCCGACCGAGTCGACGCCGTGGACGACGACACCGCGGTAATCATCGCCGGCGCCGGACCCGTCGGCCTGACCGCGGCCATCGAACTGCGCCGCCGGGGCGTACCGTGCCGGATCGTCGACCCGCTGCTCGAACCACCGCAGTACGCGAAGGCCGTCGGCATCCAGCCGCGCGCACTGGAGGTGTTCGAACAGATGGGCGTGGTGCGGGAAATCCTCGACGCCGCAATACCGTTGCGCGGGCAACTCGCCTACGTCAACGGCGAACCGGACGGGCGGATGGAGCTGACGCTGCCGCCGGACGTGCCGTACGGCTTCGTCGGGCTGCCGCAGTACGAGACCGAACGGATCCTGCGGGACCGGCTGACCGGACTCGGCGGCGTCATCGAACGCGGCACGCGGGTAACGGCTTTCGAGCAGGACGCCGACGGGGTCACGGTCACGATGGAGAACGGGACCGGCGCCACGACCACGCGGGCGGGGTATCTCGTCGGCTGCGACGGCGCGCACAGCACGGTCCGCAAGGCGCTGGGGTTGTCGTTCGAAGGGGCCGCGTTCGCCGAGCAGTACATGCTCGGCGATGTGGAACTCGACTGGAACATGCCGCGCGGCTACAACATTCGCGCCGGCCACCGCACCGACGGCGTCATCGACGACGTGCTGGTCTGCATCCCGCTGCCCGGCCTGCACCGGTACCGCATCTCCATGCTGCTGCCCGACGGCCACTCGGGCGAGCAGACCGGCGACGGCGTCGAGCACGGCTTCACCACCGGGTGGACGCCCGAGATCGACGACCTGCAAGCGGTCGTCGACCGACTCGCCCCCGAACCGGCGCGCGTCTCGCATCTGCGCTGGTCCTCGGTCTTCCGGATCAGTCACCGGATCGTCGACTCCTACGGCCACGGCCGGGTTCTCGTGGCCGGCGACGCCGCCCACATCCACCCGCCCACCGGGGCGCAGGGCATGAACACCGGCATCCAGGACGCCCACAACCTGGCCTGGAAACTGGCGCTGGCGGTCCACGGCGTCGCCTCCCCCGCGCTGCTCGGGTCCTACGACGCCGAACGCCGACCGGTCGGTGAGGAGGTAGTCGGCCGCACGGTCCGCAGCGCCCGCGAAGGCATCGGCGCGGACTCCACCGACCCCGACTACGTGCTGCGCCGCGAAGCCCAGCTGCTCATCGACTACGCGGGCAGCCCGATCGTGGCGGCCTCCCCCGCCGACGAGCCAGCCCCGCGCGCCGGGGCCCGCGCCCCCGACGCCCGCGGCCTCACCCGCGCCGCCGTCGCCTGCGACCTGCGGCTGCTCCCCCTGCTCGACGGCACCCGGCACACCCTGCTGCTGTACGCGGACGACACCACCACCGAATCCGACCTGCGCGCACTGGAAGAGCTGGCCACCGCCGCGATCGCGGCCGCCCGCTGCCACGTGAACGTGTACCTGATCGCCACCCCCGACGCCGTGGCGGACGCGACCACCCTCCCGCTGATCCGCGACACCGCAGGCGAATTCGCGCGCGCCTACCGGGCGGCGCGGCGCTCGGCCTTCGTCATCCGGCCCGACGGGTACCTCTGCTACGCCCGGCGCCCGGCCGACACCGCGGACCTGATGAGCTGTCTCGAATCCACTTTCCGCTGACCACACGGAAGAAATCTTCGGTAACACCCTGATTCGCGGGACCGACATCCCCGGTGAGAGTCCACTGTCCGCACGCGCGGGACAGCTGTTCGACCCGATCGATGTGGCTGTCCGGACCGATGAGGGGTCCGGACTAGCTGATTCCCAGCCGCGAGGTACACGCGGGCCACGCACCCCAGCCCTGACGGGCGCGGGTCACCTCGGCGATGGCGATCTGCTCCTCACGCGTCGCCATATCGGCGCGGGGCGCGTAGCGGGTGCCACCCTGCCGTTCCCAGGTGCTCTGGTCGAACTGGATGCCGCCGAAATAACCATTGCCCGTATTGATCGCCCAGTTGCCGCCGGACTCACAGCTGGCCAGGGCATCCCAGGTGCGGCCGTCCTTGACCTCCGGGACCTCGGTGCCGGGCTTGGCGCCGCGGCGCACGGTCTTGGGCTGCGCGGGGACGATCACGGTGGACTTGATCGGATCCTTGCCCGCCTCTTGGCCGTTCACGATGGAGACCGCGAAAGTCACGTCCTGCGTGCCCGGTACGCCCGCGTTCTCGACGATCGTGCGGCTCATATTGAGCGACTGATCCTCGATGGTGTTCTCCGGCGGATCCAGCGGCACCCGCTCGGTGCGGTTCTGCACGATCTTGCGGGTGACGGTGATCTTCATGCCGTCGGTCAGCTTGGTGTCGGCGGCCGGGACCACGAAATCCTGGTTCACCAGCGGGCGACCCTGCACCTGGAGCAGTTCCCCGACTGTCGGCGCGGCCAGCCGGACCAGGGCGGGGGCGAAACCGTTGTCGCTCAACTCGACCGTGCGCGGATTGGTGATCAGCAGCTGCGCGCCCACCAGCGGCAGCGGCGTCGGGCGCGCGGGCGAGGTGAAGACGTCGCCGGGCAGATTCAGCTTCACCACGGCCTCGGCCACGGTGAGCGCGGTGGTCCACGCCTTGGACGGGGTGCCGTCCACGATCAGCGAGACCTCGCGGGCGCGGTTGAGCGTGATGGTGGAACCGTCACTGATGCGCGCACCCGCCGACGGGGACACGTCGTCGCGGCCGGAGATGCCGTAGCCGGCGTCCGCCAGCGCGCCGCGCACATCGCCGCGCATGGTGGACACGACGAAATCCTTGCCGTCGACGACGAAGGTCACCTGCTTCTTGCTCATGATGGCGACACCCGCGCCGACGATGAGCGTGACGAGCATCGCCGCGATCGCCCCGTACAACATTGGGGAACGCGACGAGTTGATCTTCGCCAAAGCGTGCATCGGAAATCCCGGCATGGTCACAATACGATAACGAGGGGGTCGGTGAATCACAACCACTCGCGGTGGTACTGCGGGAACGCGGGTCACGACCCGATATCGAACCGCAGGTGAATCACGATCGCGGCAGATCATAGTGAGCCGAGCCACACCGATTCAACTCGTACCGATGGCAACGCGGGAGCCGTGCGAAGACGAAAAAAGGTGCGGGGGCCGCGTTTCCGCGGCCCCCTCAGATCCCGTAGACGCGGCGCGCGTTCGCCGTGGTGATCTTGGCCAGCCGCACCGGATCCTGTTCCCGCAGCTCCGCCAGCGCGCGCAGCGTGTACGGCAGCATGTAGGACTCGTTCGGCGCGCCCCGGAACGGGTGCGGCGTCAGGAACGGCGCGTCGGTTTCCACCAGAATCAGTTCGTCCGGAACCAGTTTCGCGGCCTCACGCAATTCGTGCGCGTTCTTGAAACTGACCGTGCCCGAGAAACTCAGCACGAAGCCCTCTTCCACGCACGCCATCGCCATGTTCGCGTCCGAGGAGAAGCAGTGGAAGATCACCTCGTCGGGCGCGCCCTCGTCGATCAGCACGGCCAGCAGGTCGTGATCGGCCTCGCGGTTGTGGATCATGAGCGGCTTGCCCAGCCGTTTGGCCAGGTCGATGTGCCAGCGGAAGCCCTCGACCTGCTCCTCGATATCGGCGCAGCCCTCCAGCTTGCCCGGCCAGTAGTAGTCCAGGCCGGTCTCGCCGACCGCGACCACGCGCGGATCGGCGGCCAGCTGCTCCAGCTCGGCCTTGGCGGCGTCATCGAGGTGGTTGGCCCGGGTCGGGTGCAGCGCGACGGCGGCGTACACGCGGTCGTCCCAGTTGGCGGCGCGCACCGCGAAGCGAGCGGCCTCCAGATCGTCGGCGACCGTCACCAGCTCTCGCACGCCCACCGCACGGGCCCGGTCCACCAGCGCCGCAACCGATTCCGGATCGGTGGCCCCGCAGGCGTCGATGTGGGTGTGCGCGTCGATCAGCGGCGACAGCGGCTCCGGCGGCTCGGGCGCAGGTCGGCGGCTACTCATGGACGGGGATATTCACGCGAGCGACGTAGGACACGCAGATAGAGTAGACACACCATGAGCGCATCCGATCGCCCCGCCTTTTACGTCACCACGGCCATCGCGTACCCGAACGGCGCCCCGCACATCGGGCACGCCTACGAGTACATCTCCTCCGATGCCCTGGCCCGCTTCAAACGGCTGGACGGCTTCGATGTGTTCTACATGACCGGCACCGACGAGCACGGCCAGAAGGTGCAGCAGGCCGCCAAGGCCGCGGGCCTCTCGGAGCAGGAGTACGCCTCGCGCAACTCCGACGTCTTCGAGAACATGGACAAGGCGCTCGACATCTCCTTCGACCGCTTCATCCGCACCACCGACGAGGACCACCTCGCCGCGTCGGTCGCGATCTGGGAGCAGATGGTCGCCGCGGGCGACATCTACCTCGACACCTACGCCGGCTGGTACTCGGTGCGCGACGAGGCGTTCTACACCGAGGAGGAGACCACCGTCCTCGAGGACGGCACCCGCATCTCCACCGACACCAAGACCCCGGTGGAGTGGACCGAGGAGTCGAACTACTTCTTCCGCCTGTCCAAGTACCAGGACAAGCTGCTCGAACTGTACGAGACGCGGCCGGAGTTCATCGCGCCCGCGACGCGGCGCAACGAGATCGTCTCGTATGTGAAGGCCGGTCTGAAGGATCTGTCGATCTCGCGGACCACCTTCGACTGGGGCGTTCCGGTGCCCGGGCATCCCGATCACGTCATGTACGTGTGGGTGGACGCGCTCACCAACTACCTCACCGGCGCGGGCTACCCCGACACCTCCTCGGCCTCGTTCCAGAAGTACTGGCCCGCGGATCTGCACATCATCGGCAAGGACATCTCGCGGTTCCACACCGTGTACTGGCCCGCGTTCCTGATGAGCGCCGGAATCGCGCTGCCGAAGCGGGTTTTCGTGCACGGCTTCGTCAACTACAAGGGCGAGAAGATGTCCAAGTCGGTCGGCAATGTGGTCGACCCGATGGAGCTGGTCGACACCTTCGGCCTGGACGCCGTCCGTTTCTTCCTGCTGCGGGAGATCTCCTACGGCCAGGACGGCTCCTACAGCGAAGAGGCGATCATCGGCCGGATCAACTCCGACCTGGCCAACGAGTACGGCAACCTGGCCCAACGCTGCCTGAAGATGGTCGGCCGCGACTTCGCCGGTGTGGTCCCCACCCCCGGTGAGTTCACCGAGGACGACAAGGCCCTGCTGGACCGCGCCAACGGCCTGCTCGAGAAGGTCCGCGCCGAATTCGACCAGCAGCAGATCCATCTCGGCCTGGAACAGCTGTGGCTCACCCTCGGCGAGACCAACCGCTATTTCTCCGCCCAGGCCCCCTGGACCCTGGCCAAGGCCGGCACCCCCGAGGACACCGCCCGCGAAGGCACCATCCTCTACGTGACCATGGAAGTCCTGCGCATCGTCTCGATCCTGGTCCAGCCGGTGATCCCCGCGTCCGCGGGCAAGATCCTCGACCTGCTGGCCGCACCCGAGCGCACCTTCGCCGACGTCTCCACCCCGCTGGTCCCGGGCACGGCTCTCCCCGAGCCGGAAGTCGTCTTCCCGAAGTACGTGACCCCCAAGTAATACGAGATCCGGTGCCGCCCGCCCCCCTTCGGCGGGCGGTCACCGAGTCGTCAGACCCGTATCCACCACGGGTGGAGATTCCCCTCCGAACTCCACCAGCACCGGAACGGGAATGCCGCGCGCAAACGCGAAACTGCCCGATCCGGAGCACGGGCTCGGACCGGGCAGCAGCAGTTTGATCTCGCCGAACAAGCATCCAACCCGTGGCTTGCAGGGTCAACCCGGGGAGGTCGCACGAATTGGGGCACTCACGCTCGGCGTCGGGTCGGCCCGCGGCGTGAGCACGAACAACTGATACGGGCAGTTGTCGGGATGCCAGGCGTTGTAGGAGCGCATGGTCAGCGCCATCTGCCCGCCGGTCTCCGGGTCCCGGACCAGAACCAGTGAATCGTTGAACTGCTCCTCACTGAGGTCGGTGGTCCAGAATCGCTCGAATTCCGGATTCACCCGGCAGGTTTCCAGAATCTGCGCCAGCCGCTCCGGAGCGACGGTCCCCGGCGCGTTCACCCGCAGGATGAACAGCAGCCGATGCACGATCAGCTCCCAGTTGATCAGCACCTCCCGCGCGATCGGCTCGGTCATCATCTGCTCAATGACGTTCGCGGGTCGCTCCGCATCCGCGTGTGTGGGAAGCAGCCACGGAAACGCCTCCCGCGCGGCCTGATTCGCCGCCAGGATCTCGTACTCGGGCGTCCGGTGATAGAACGCCGGAAACGGCAGCGCCTCCAAATGCTCGATGTCCTCGTCCCGCAACACCGGCGGCCACACCCCCGCCTCCACCGCGGACGCCATCGGCAGCGCCAGCGACGCCATCTTGCGCAACAGCCACGCGGGCGCGTTCATCGCCTTCGACCAGTCCCCCAACCGCTCCGGAGACATGGGGCGTTCGCCGTTCTCCAGCTTGCGATAGAGGGACAGGCTCACGAACATACGTCGCGCCACCTCGTCCTGGGTCAATCCCAGATGCTCACGCCGATACCGCATGAACATCCCGAGCATGGGCTGCTCCGGCGCGGTCCGACTCCCACCGATCACGGTTGGCCCATCGCAGTCAGGACGAAGGGGTCGACTGTGGGGGTGCCGGGGAGACGGGGGGTGAGCATGAAGAGCTGGTAGGAGCAGCCTTGAGGGTGGTAGGCGTTGTAGACGCGCATGGTCAGGGACATGAGGTCGCCGGATTCGGGGTTGCGGACCAGGATGGCCGAGTCGTTGTAGAGCTCCTCGGAGACCGGGGTAGCCCACATGCGGGCGAATTCGGGATTTGTGCTGCAGGTTTCGATGATCTGGGACATGCGTTCGGGGGCTACGACGCCGGGGCCGAGGATGCGCAGGCTGAAAAGGAGGCGGTGGACGATGGTGTCCCAGTTGACCAGCACCTCGGGGGCCTCGGGGACGGTCATCATCTGTTCGATGACGTTCACGGGGCGCTCTGCGTTCAGGGGCGCCGGGGCCAGCCAGGGCAGGGCGCCGAGAGCCGCCGGATTGGCCGCGAGCACTTCGTATTCGGGGAAGCGGTGGAAGAACGCTGGGTAGGGCAGGGCGTTCAGGTGGTCGAGGTCCTCCTGGCGCAGCTGCGGCGGCCAGACGCCGCGCGCGAGGGTGGAGATCTTCGGCATCGCGAGGGAGACCATCTTCTCGAGCATCCACACCGGGGCGTCGATGGCCTTGCACCAGTCCTCGAGCCGATCGCCCGACAGCGCGCGCTCCCCGTTCTCGAGTTTGCGGTAGAGCGAGAGGCTGACGTACATGCGCCGGGCGGCCTCTTCCTGGGTGATGCCCAACGTCTCCCGGCGGTACCGCATGTACATCCCGAGGATGGGCTGTTCGGGGGTCGGGTTGAAGACTTCGAGCACGTCGCAAGCCTACGGTCCGGCGCAGGTCACAGTGGCACCGGACCCCGTTGAGAGGTCAACCGAACAAAACTGATGGCATGCGATGTCAATACCGGGGTGGGGCGGGTTCCGCGGGGGCTCGATAATGGGGATCTGAAGTGTCGACGGTTCAGTCAGGGAGGTTCGGATGCCGGGTTGGGGTGGGTCGGCCGCGGGGTTGCAACGTACGCAATTCGATCAGCGGCATCGGGCCGCCCGGGAGGCGGTGCTCACCTCGCAGCGGGGGCGGTTGCTGGAGGCGATGGTGGAATGCGTTGAGGGGAAAGGGTATTACGCGGTCACCTTGAGCGATATCGTGGCGCGGGCCCGGGTGTCGCGGAGTACGTTCTACGAGCATTTCAGCAATAAGGAAGAGTGCTTCATAGAGGCGGTGCGGACCGCTTCGGACATCATCGCCACCCGGATCGTGGACGAACTGGGGCAGTTGCCGACCGATGCGGGGGCGCACGATCGGATCGAGTCCATCGTGGTGACGTTCTGCGAAACCGTGGCGTCCGAACCGGATTTCGCGCGACTGATGCTGGTCGAGGCGTTCAAGGTGGATCAGCAATCGGTGGCGCTGCGGGATCTGTCGGTGGATCGGTTCGCGGATCTGTATCGCGCGTTCTACGCCGAGGCGCGGGTGACCGATCCGAGCCTGCCGGTGATCGCGGACGAACTGTTCGCCCTGATCCCGGACGCGATCGGGGAGCGCACGCGGCGGGTCATCGTCGCCGAGGGGGCGCATCGGGTGCCCGAATTGGCGCCGCTGTTCGTGGAATTCGTGAACGCGGTGCTGGGGCTGCCCGCACGCGCCTGACGCGTGAACTCACTCACAACGGGGGCTTCGTCCCGCCATATCCGGACCATGCCGAAGGCACATGACCGAGGATAGCCGCGTGTTCACTTGCATTGCCGGAGAAGGCCAAACCCCCATTTCAGCGCGACCTCGGCGAGGCTGGCTGCGCGAAGGACTTTTCTGTCACCGTTAGTAACAGTAAGCGACTGTTCGCCTTTCGTCTCAGACGGTTACACGGAACGCGACAGTTCCCCATGCTGGTTACCCTCGGGTAGCCTCAGCGCATCCGAGCTTGACGATCACAGTCGATCACCTTTCCCCCCAATGCTTTTCAGCCTTCCCAGCTTCAGGAGTCCCCTGTGCCGCAATCTCGATTCGAATCGATCGGCGCCTATCTGCCCGAGAACCGGGTCACCACAGCAGAACTCGTCGCGCGATTGAAGGAGGCTCCCGAATTCGATCTCGAACGAATTACGGGAGTCAAGGAACGCCGCTTCCGCGACACCCGCCCGGAGAGCCGCGAGGATTCCTTCGCGCTCGCCATGAAGGCGGTCGAGGACTGCCTGGCCAGGTCGTCGTACGCCGCGGGCGATCTCGACATCATCATCTCCACCTCCATCACCCGCAGCAAGCACGGCACCAAGATGTACATGGAGCCGTCCTTCGCCGGGACCATCGCCCGCGCCATCGGCGCCCGCGAGGATGTCATCGCATTCGATCTCTCGAATGCCTGCGCCGGCATGATGAGTGGCGTCTACATTCTCGACCGCATGATTCGCAGCGGCGCCGTGAAACGCGGCATCGTGGTCAGCGGTGAGGCCATCACGCCGATCGCGGAAACCGCGGTCGACGAAATCTCCAGCAAATACGATCTGCAGTTCGCCTCGCTCACCGTCGGCGATTCCGGCGCGTGCGTGGTGCTGGACGAGGCCGTCGACGACAACGACGTGATCCACTACATCGAACTCACCACCGCGTCGGAGTTCTCCCACCTCTGTCTGGGAATGCCGAGCGACAAGTCCAACGGCGTCGCGCTGTACACCGACAACCGGAAGATGCACAACGAGGCCCGGTTCCTGCTGTGGACCGACACCCAGCGCAATTTCATGGAGACCGAGGGCATCACGTTCGCCGACGAGGGCTTCGACTACATCATCCACCACCAGTTCGGCGCGGCCGCCATCCCGTTCATGAACGCCATCGCCGAACGCGAATTCGGCCATCCCATGCCGCCGGACCTGAATGTCATCGAGAAGTACGGAAACACTTCCAGCACTTCTCATTTCATCGTGCTGCACGATCAGCTGAGCCAGCAGAACCTGGCCGCCGGATCGAAGATCCTGATGATCCCCGCGGCGTCGGGCGTCGTCGGCGGATTCCTGTCCACCACCATCTCGTCGCTGAAGGTCTGAGGTACCGCCATGGGTGTGCGCATCAAATCCACCGGAATCGCCCGGGACACTGACACTTTCAGCATCGTGGAGCTCAGCGGCCGGGCCGCGCGCCGGGCCATGGAGAGCGCCGGGGTGGAGCCCGGACAGGTCGGAGTCATGATCAACGCGGGCATCTTCCGCGACAGCAATACCGTCGAACCCGCCGTCTCGGCGCTGATCCAGAAGGCCGCGGGCATCGGCCTGGACTACGTGAAGGAGGACCCGCGCTCGTTTTCCTTCGACCTGATGAACGCGGGCACCAGCGTCCTCAATGCCGTGCAGGTGGCGCAGGCGGTGCTGGCGACCGGCAGCGCCGAGCACGTGCTGATCGTCTCCGGTGACACCCACCCGTCGATGACCCGCGCGGCCGCCGACGACGAATTCCCCTACGCCACCGCCGGCGCCGCGCTCCTGCTGGAGCAGAGCGACCAGCCTGAGGGCTTCGGGCGGGTGCACACCCGGGCCGCCGCCGGCGCCCCCGGCCTGGAGTCGTACGTGGACACCGAGACCATGGGCGACCGCGGCCGCGGCCTGATGACCGTGGAGCGTGAGCCGGACTACCTGGACCGGCTGCTCATGGTCGCCGCCGACGCCGCCCGCGCCGCCCTCGCGGGCGGCGACGCGGAGGAGACCACCACCGCCCTGATCGCCGCCACCCCGAGCGACGACTTCCCGGCCCGCCTGGCCGAGGAGCTGGGCATCGCCCCGGACGCGGTGCTCCTCCCGGACCTGTCCCAGGGCGACCCGCACACCGCGTCGCTGTCGCTGGCGTATCACGCTGCCGCCCAGGCGGAATCGCTGACCGGGTACCGCGATGTGCTGTTCGTGGCGGCGGGCGCGGGCCCGTCGGCGGCCGCCGTCGTCTACCGTCTGCCCGCCGTGGTCGGGGCCGCGGCGTGACGACCGCGACCTATTGGCAGGCCATCGACCGCTTCCGCGCGGTGGTGGCCGCCGATCCGGACCGTGAGGCGGTGATCTACCCCGCGGGGAAGACCGCCTCCGGCCTGCCGGACTACCGCCATCTCACCTACCGCGAGCTCGACGAGTGGTCCGACACCATCGGCCTGCACCTGGCCGCCGCCGGGGTGGGCCGCGGCACCCGCACCATCGTGCTGGTGCTGCCCAGCCCGGAGCTGTACGCGATCATGCTGGGGCTGTTGAAGATCGGCGCCATCCCGGTCGTGATCGATCCGGGCATGGGTGTGCGCAAGATGCTCAACTGCCTGCGCGCGGCGAACGCGGAGGCGTTCATCGGCATACCACAGGCGCACGCGGCGCGGGTGCTGTTCGCCAAGTACTTCCGCAAGGTGCGGGTGACGCTGACCGTGGGCCCGCGCTGGTTCTGGGGCGGCCCGACCCTGCGCAGCTGGGACGCCCCGGCGACGGCGAGCCGCTTCGGCACTCGGTTCCGCACCGACGCCGCCGGTCCGGTCGGCGCGAAAATGGCGGCGCGACTGGAGGAACTGCTCGCCTCCGTCGCCGACTCCCGGCGGCCGTCCGGCGAGCACCGGGCCCCGTTCGACGCCTTCACCCTGCGCGAGCGGGTCCCCGCACCCGCCGACGAGGTGCTGCTCATCGCCTACACGACCGGCTCGACCGGCCCCGCCAAGGCCGTGGAGATGACGCACGGCAATCTCAGCGCCATGGTCGAGCAGGTGCACGCCGCCCGTGGCCGGGTGGAGCCGGGCACCTCACTGATCACGCTGCCGCTGGTCGGCATTCTCGACATGCTCCTCGGATCCCGCTGTGTCCTGCCGCCCTTGGTGCCCAGCAAGGTCGGTTCCACCGATCCCGCGCACGTGGTGGACGCGATCAACCGGTTCGGGGTGAAGACCATGTTCGCCTCCCCCGCCGTGCTGATCCCGCTGCTGCGGCATCTGGAGACGCACCGCACGCCGGTGCCGACGCTGCACAGCATCTTCTCCGGCGGCGCGCCCGTCCCGGACACCTGCATCGCCGGGTTGCGCCGGGTGCTGGCCCCGGACGCGGAGGTGTACGCCGGGTACGGCTCCACCGAGGCGCTGCCCATGTCCACCATCGAATCCCGGGAGCTGCTGGCCGGTCTGGCCGATCGCGCCCGTCTCGGCGAGGGCACCTGTGTGGGCCGTCCCGCCGAAGGGGTGCGCGCGCGGCTGGTCGCCATCACCGACGACCCGATCCCGACCTGGGCGCACGCGCAGGCCCGCGAGACCGAGCTGGCCGCCACCCGCGGCATCGGCGAACTGGTGGTGGCCGGGCCGAACGTGAGCACCCGCTACTACTGGCCGAAGTCGGCGAACGCGGCGGGCAAGATCCAGGACGGCGAGACGGTGTGGCATCGCACCGGCGACCTGGCCCGCATCGACGGCGAGGGCCGGATCTGGTTCTGCGGACGCAAGAGCCAGCGGCTGCGGACCGCCGCCGGACCCATGTTCTCGGTGCAGGTGGAGCAGGTCTTCAACGCCGTCCCCGGCGTGGCCCGGACCGCGCTGGTCGGCGTGGGCGAGCGGGGCGCGCAGCGGCCGGTGCTGTGCGTCGAGACCGCACCGGGCGCGGATCCCGCGGCCGTCATGGCCGGGCTGCAGGCTCGGGCGGCCGAATTCACGGTCACCGCAGCCGTTTCCACGTTCCTGTTCCACCCGAAGTTCCCGGTCGACATCCGACACAATGCCAAGATCGGCCGCGAGCAGCTCGCGGTCTGGGCGGCGGAGCGGCTCGGAAAGGACGAACGACGATGAAGGTGCTGGTACTACGCGCGATTCCGGTGCTCGGCTGGCTGTATCTCGCGGTGGGCGTGCTGCTCGCGGTGGGAGATCGCGCCCCGGAGAACCGGCTGCTGCGCGCGGTGTTCTGGATCGACGCGTTCCTGAGCGTCGTGGTGCACGCGGCCCAGATCCCGGCCGCCCTGCGCGCCACCGCGGACAGCGGGCACTCGCCGGTCAAGACGGCGGCCATGACCCAGATCTTCGGGATCACCTGGTGGAAGACGCAGGAGGCCGCATGACCGGGTCAGGCGCGGCGGAGCCGCTCCACCACCCTGCGCTTGCTTGCGTAACCACGCAGCGCTCCCGGGCATGCGGAAAGGACGGAGCGTGAAGGCACTGGTGACAGGCGCTTCCGGATTCCTGGGCGGGGCGCTGGTGCGCCGCCTGGTCCGCGACGGCGACTACGAGGTGGCCATTCTGGCCCGGCCGACCAGCAACCTGCGCGATCTGTCGGAGGTGCTGGATCGGGTGGAGGTCGTCACCGGCGACCTGACCGATCAGGGCTCCCTGGATCGTGCCACCAAGGGCGTGGACGTGGTCTTCCACAGCGCCGCGCGGGTAGACGATCGCGGCACCCGCGACCAGTTCGTCGCCGAGAACGTCACGGCCACCGAGAATCTGCTGCGGGCGGCGAAGCGCAATGGCGCTTCCCGGTTCGTGTTCGTGTCCAGCCCGAGCGCGCTCATGGACCGCGACGGCGGCGATCAGGTCGACATCGACGAATCGGTGCCGTACCCGAGCCGCTACCTGAACCACTACTCCGAGACCAAGGCCGCGGCCGAACGCCTGGTCCTGGCGTCGAATACGGACGGGTTCAGCACGTGCGCGCTGCGGCCGCGCGCCATCTGGGGCGCGGGCGACCGGTCCGGGCCGATCGTGCGGCTGCTGGGCCGGGCGGGCGAAGGCTCGCTGCCGGACCTGTCCTACGGCAGGCAGGTGTACGCCTCGCTGTGCCACGTGGACAATATCGCCGAAGCCTGCGTGCTGGCCGCGCGCAGCGAGAACGCTGGCGGCAAGGCGTATTTCATCGCCGACGCCGAACGCACCGACGTGTGGGGCTTCCTCGGTGAGGTGGCCACCGGTCTCGGCTACCCGAAGCCGACCCGGCAGCCGAATCCGAAGGTCCTCGCCGCGATCGTGGCCGCCATCGAAACCGTCTGGCGCATCCCGTTCGTCGCCACCCGGTGGTCGCCGCCGCTGTCCCGGTACGTGGTCGCGCTGATGACCCGCACCGCGACCTACGACACCTCCGCCGCCGCCCGCGATCTCGGTTACCGGCCGATCGTGGACCGCGAGACCGGCCTGGCCGGTTTCCTGACCTGGCTCGAAAGCCAGGGCGGCGCGGTGGCATTGAACGCGCAGATCTAACGCATCGAGACGATCCAGGCAGGTAGGCCCATGTTCCGCCGTCCCATCTCTCCCACCGAACTCATCTACTTCCCGATGCGGGATCTGGCTCCGCCGTTCCTGATGCAGCTGGTGGTGGAGGGCACGGGCAGTATCGACCCGGAGACGCTGCGGCGCGCGGTCGCCACCGCGGCGGCCGCGAACCCGGGCGCGCGCCTGGTGCGCGACGGACGCCACTGGGTGGACAGCGGACGCGCGCCCGGCGTGCGCGTCGTCGAGCACGAGCTGCAATACCCGGCGCTGGAAGCGGATCCGGTGCTGACCAGCCCGATCGGGCCCACCCCGGACGCCACCGTGGAGGTGCTGCTGCTCACCGGCACCACCACCGCCCTGGTCTTCCGGGTGTTCCACGGCGTCATGGACGGCATGGGCATGGTCATGTGGACCACCGACGTGCTGCGGGCGCTGCGCGGCGAGGAGCCGGTGGGCGCGGCCGACCCGATCGCCGACGCCGAACTGGTGAAGCGGATCGGCGCGCCGGGGCGGCCCACCCTCATGCTGCCCCGCTTCCGGTCGGCGACCGGGCACGGCCGCCAGGAGCGGGGCGAGCACCGGCATCTGTTGCGCACCAGGACTATTCACGCGACCGGGCCGGGCACGCTGATGCGGGTGGCGGCCATGCTGGCCGATGCGGGCGGGCCTGTCTCGCGCATCATGATCCCCGTCGACATCCGACGCCACGACCCGGAGCTGC
This sequence comes from Nocardia sp. NPDC059764, assembly GCF_042732555.1. NCBI lineage: Bacteria > Bacillati > Actinomycetota > Actinomycetes > Mycobacteriales > Nocardiaceae > Nocardia > Nocardia sp. NPDC059764. Next base: position 48,012 of record NZ_JBHWHH010000005.1, on the reverse strand, counting down.
GGTCCACCGCGAATCTCGCGCTGCCGCTGTTCCTGGACGTGCGGCCGGGCATGGACTGGCGGCAGCTCAACGACATCAAGCGGGCGGGGCTCGCGGAGAACCGCGAACTGAACCAGATGGACAACGGCGGACTGAAGTACCTGCCGCAGGCCGCCGGACGCGGACTGCTGCGCGCCCTCAACGCCCTGGGCTCGCGGACGGGCCTGAACCTGGCCTCCGCCACCGTCTCCCACATGGGCCGCTACGACCTGGACGCGCTCGCCGTCCCCGGTTTCGCGCCCACCGCCATCAAGGTGATGCCGCAGCACAGCGTCGCCATGCCGCTGCTCGTCGGCATGACCGAATGCGGCGGCCGCACCGAGCTCACCGTCTCCGCGCGCAACGGCCGCGGCGTGCCCGAGCGCCTGGACGCGCTGCTGGACCGCATCGTCCGGACGCTGGAAACCGAACTCGCCCAGCAACCTTCGACCGCTCACAACTAGGGACCGAGCCCACCGGGGGGTAGCGGCGGTGCCGCCGCCGAGCGCGTCCGGCCAGGCCACGGTGCCCCGCCCGCCGCGCTCACCCGCTCGCGCACAACAGGATCGGAGTGCCCATGACCACCGCTGGCAATTCCACCGAGGCCACCGGAGCCGGGGTCGAGGGCGACTCGCCCGGCACCACCGGCGATCCCGCCGAGGCGACCGACCACTCGGCCGCAGCCGAATCCCGGGCGGTCAGCGGACAATCGCACGGTGGCGCGGCATCCGGTGATCACGCGGCGGTCGGCGGTCTCGTGGCCGCGTGGGCGCGGATGGTGGTCGCCCGGCCGAAGACCGTGCTGGTGGTGGCGGTGTTGTTCGCGCTGGCCTGCGGGGTGTTCGCGACCGGACTGCAGCAGCGGGTGAGTTCGGCGGGATTCGTGGTGCCGCACAGTGAATCCACGGAGGTGGACGCCTGGGTGACCGAGCGGCTGGGGCCGCAGAATCCGGATGTCATCGCCGTGTACACCGCGCCCGACGGGCAGTCGCTGGCGGATATCGGGCCGCGGGTGACAGCGGCCATCGCGTCCATCGACCCGGCTCTGTTGCGGCGGCCCGTCGAAAGCTATTGGAGCAGTTCGCGATCGCAGTATCTGCGGTCCGCGGACGGGCGGCAGGCGGTCGCCGTGGTGTTCTCGGCGGGCGACGACAACCAGCGGGTGGCGGAGTATCCGAAAGTCGCCGCCGCGCTGCGGGTCGACGGGCTCGACACGAAGCTGACCGGGTACAGCGCGCTCGCCGACACGATCAGCACGCAATCACGGGACGATCTGGTGCTGGCCGAATCCATTTCGATCCCCTTGACCGCCGTGGTGCTGGTCCTGGTGTTCGGCGGCGTGGTGGCCGCTTCGCTGCCGGTGGCGATCGGCACCCTGGCGGTGATCGGCGCGCTGGGCGCGGTCGGGCTGATCGCACGGCTCACCGAGGTCAGCGTGTTCGCCATGAACGTGGTGTCGCTGCTGGGGCTCGGATTGGCCATCGACTACGGGCTTTTCATCGTCGGACGGTTCCGGGAGGAACTCGCGCGCGGAGCCACCGTGGAGGCGGCGGTGACGCGCACCCTGGGCACGGCCGGGCGCACGGTGCTGTTCTCGGCGCTGCTGCTCATGTGCGCGTTCGCGGGGACGTTCGTCTTCCCGCTGGCGGTGCTGCGTTCGCTCGGGATCGGGGCCATCGCGGCGGTGGGGCTGGCCGCCGCGCTGTCGGTGACCGCACTGCCCGCCATGCTGGCGCTGCTGGGCCCGCGGATCGGCAAGTGGAGCTGGCGCGCGGACGCCTTCGATCGCTCCGAGGCTCGGGCGCAACGGTTCTGGGGTGGCGTCGTCACGGCGGTCATGAAGCGGCCGGGCGTGATCGCCCTCGCGGTCGGCGCGATCCTGCTGGTGCTGGCCGCGCCGCTGACCGCTGTCCGGCTGGGCGACATCGACCACACCGCCCTGCCCGCGGGCAATGAAACCCGGGTCGCCGTCGAGGAATTGACGGCGCACTTCCCCGCCGCCAACAGCGGGGCCACCATCCTGGTCCGCGAAACCGGCGGCGGCACACCGACACAGGGCGCGGTCAGCCGGGCGCTGCGGGAGATCGGCGGCGTGCCCGGGGTCCGGCAGGCGCTGGCCCTCGACACCCGCGACGACACCGTCATCGTGCACGCCGCGCTCGCCGCCCCGGACCGCTCACCGCGCGCCCAGGACATCGTGCGCGACCTGCGGGCCCTGCATCCGGACGGACTCGAGCTGCGCGTCGGCGGGGAGAGCGCCACCACGGTCGACAGCATCGCGGCGGTGCTCGACCGGCTGCCGCTCATGATCGCGGTCATGGTGGCGGTCACGCTGCTCATGCTGGCGCTGGCATTCCGCTCGATCGTCTTGCCGCTCAAGGCCGTCCTCATGGCCTTCCTCAGCCTGGCGGCGACCTTCGGCGTGCTCACCTGGATCTTCGATCAGGGGCATCTGGCGAGTGCGCTGCACGTCAGCGTCGGCCCGCTCTCGGCGGGGATGATGGTCCTCATCATCGCGGTCGTGTTCGGGCTCTCCACCGACTACGAGGTGTTCCTGCTGTCGCGCATGGTGGAAGCGCACGACGCGGGCGCGGACACCGACACCTCGGTGCGCGTCGGGACCGTGCGGACCGCGCGTGTGATCACCGCCGCCGCGACGCTGCTCGTGCTCATCACCGGCGCGTTCACGCTGTCGCCGCTCACGCCCATGCGGTTCCTCGGCCTCGGCATGGTGATCGCGCTGATCATCGACGCCACCCTGGTCCGCATGCTGCTGGTCCCGGCGCTGGTGAAACTGATGGGTCCCGCCAACTGGTGGACCCCGGGTCAGGGGCGGAGGCGGACCGGCAGCGCGGTGAGTCCCCGCACGATCAGCGACTTGCGCCAGGACAATTCGGCGTCGGTGGCGAGCACCAAGTCCGGATAGGCGGCGAGCAGGCGGGTCAGCGCGACCCCGCCCTCCATACGCGCCAGCGGAGCGCCGACGCACCGGTGGATGCCGTAACCGAAGGCGAGATGGCTTTTGTCGGCGCGGTCCAGGTCCACCCGGTGCGGGTCGTCGAAGCGCGACGGGTCGCGGTCGGCGGCGGCCATCGACACCAGAACCCGTCGGCCCGCAGGGATTTCGACGCCGCCGACGGCGACCGGGGCGGTCGTATAGCGGAAGGTGCCCTCACTGGCCGGGGACTCGAAGCGCAGGACTTCCTCCACGAAGTCCGCCATCCGGCCCGGGTCCGCGGCGAGGGCGGCGCGGACTCCGTTGTCGGTCAACAGGATCGCGACGGCGTTGGAGATCAGGTTCACGGTGGTCTCGAAACCCGCGATCAGCAGCAGGAACACCATGCTGATCAGCTCGCGATGGGAGAGCCGGTCGCCGTCCTCACTGGCCGAGATCAGTTCGGAGAGCAGGTCATCGGCTGGCGCTTCCTGCTTGGCGCGGATCAATCCGTCGATGTAGCCCAGGAACTGGCCGACGGCGGCGCCACGGGCCTCGGGAGTCTCGTCGTTGGACACGAGGGTGGTGGACCAGCCGCGGAAGCTGTCGCGGTCCTCATTGGGCACGCCCAGCAGCTCGCAGATCACCAGCATGGGCAACGGGAACGCGTAGCGGTCCAGGAGATCCTGCTCGGACGCGGCGTCCTCGGCCAGTCCGGCCAGCAGGCCGTCGGCCAATTCGGTGATACGCGGGGCCAGTTCGCGCACCGCGCGGCCACTGAACGCGCGATTCACCAGCGCCCGCAGCCGGGTGTGCTCCGGCGGGTCGTAGAACAGCATCATGTCGCCGAATATGGCCGCGCCCCCGGCATCACCGCCCAGCGCGGCCTGCGCGCCCGGCGATTTGAGGGCCTTGCTGACGGCGGGATCCAGGAACACGGCCTTCGCCGCCTCGTAATCGGTGACCAGCCAACCGGTTCCACCGTCCGGAAAGCGCACGAAATGCGCCGCGCCGCGCGCCCGCAACAGGTCGTACGCGTCGTGCGGCCGCTGATAGAAATCGTCGCTCAGCTCGAACGGTTCCAGCACCAATTCACTTGCCGGAGCGGCCGTCTCATGCACCATGATCGGGGACTGTAACAGCGGCCGCGAGACCGGGTGCGGCATCGGCGCACCCCTTCCAGTGGGCACACTGGCCAGACAACCCGGCCCGGACACCACCCGGGCTACTCGGCCGAACGCGCCGCCAGCACCGCGTCGTACAACTCGCGGCGGGACGCCCCGGTGGCGGCCGACACCTCCGCGCACGCGTCCTTCAACCGCAGCCCCGACTCGATCAAGGCTTCGACCTGGCCGACCAGATCGGCGGGCTCGGCCGAAACCGGCTGCGCGCCTTCGAGAACCACGGTGATCTCACCGCGCGCGCCCTCGACGGCCCAGGCGGCCAGCTCCGCCAGCGTGCCGCGCACGACCTCCTCGTAGGTCTTGGTGAGCTCCCGGCAGACCGCGGCGCGCCGCGTCGGGCCGAGCACCTCGACCGCGTCGGCCAGGCAGTCGGCGAGCCGGTGCGGGGCCTCGAAGAACACCACCGCACGGGCTTCCGAGGTCAAGGTGCGCAGCCACTCCTTGCGCTGCCCGGACTTGCGGGGCGGGAACCCGTCGAAACAGAAGCGTTCGACGGGCAGGCCGGACAGGGCCAGCGCGGTCGTCACCGCCGACGGGCCCGGCAGACAGGTGATCGGCAGACCGTGCTCCACGCACGCCGCCACCATCCGATACCCGGGATCGCTCACCGACGGCATGCCCGCGTCGGTGACCAGCAGCACCGTCTTCCCGGACTCGATCTCCTCGAGCAGCATCGGGATGCGCGCGGTCTCCACATGGTCGTAGAAGCTCACCACCCGGCCGGAGATCTCCAGCTCGAGCGCCTTCGCCAGCGACCGCGTCCGCCGCGTGTCCTCGGCCGCCACGATGTCGGCGGTGGCGAGCGCGTCCCGCAATCGCTGCGAGGCATCACCGATATCGCCCATCGGCGTCGCCGCCAGGACCAGCCGGCCCGGCGCACCGGACCCGGCGCTCATCTGTTCCGCTGTTCCACTCCGAGACACCCGCCGAACCTACCGGCGCGGGCGCGCGAACCCCGGCCGGGGGCCGTCACCGGAGTGGTGGCGGCTCACCGGAAGGCGACTCGAGGGGCGCGACCGCTTACGATCGACGGCGTGACCCAGGTAACCGACGTGCGACCGTCAGCGGTTCAGGCGGAGACGGCGGCGCTGTCGAGTCCCGCCCCGCTGGTGCCCTCACCCGACTTCGGGCCCACGGACTGGGCGCGAGGCTGGGTGGTCACGCTGTTCCTCACCGCGATCGCCGGCATCACCCGGTTCCTGCTGCTGAACTATCCGACCGACCTGCACACGCCGGTCTTCGACGAGAAGCACTACGCGCCGCAGGGCTGGCAGGTGCTCACCAACGGCGGCGTCGAGGACAACCCCGGCTACGGGCTGGTGGTGCACCCGCCGGTCGGCAAGCAGATGATCGCGCTCGGCGAGGCCATCTTCGGATACGGGCCGTGGGGCTGGCGGTTCATGGCCGCCGTCTCCGGAACCCTGCTGGTCCTGCTGGTGATCCGCATCGTGCGGCGGATGACGCGATCCACCCTGATCGGCGCGTTCGCCGGCATCCTGCTGATCTGCGACGGACTCACCTTCGTGTCCTCCCGCATCGGCATGCTCGACATCTTCCAGGCGCTGTTCGTCACCGCGGCCTTCGGCTGCCTGGTGGTGGACCGCGACGACATCCGCACCCGCATCGCCCTGGTCTCCGCCCAAGGCCGCATCGACGACACCGAATTCGGGCCGCGCTTCGGCGTGCGCTGGTGGCGGTTCGGCGCGGGCCTCATGCTCGGACTGGCCTGCGGCACCAAATGGTCCGGCGCGTACTGGATCGTCGGATTCGCGGCGCTGTCACTGGCGTTCGACCTGTCCGCGCGGCGTGGGTATCGCGTGAAGAAGCCGTGGGAAGGCGTCGCCCGGCGCGACCTCGGGCCCACGATCTACGCGCTGATGGTCGTGCCGGTGTTCGTCTACCTCATGTCCTTCTGGGGCTGGTTCGCCAGCGAGACCAGCTACGACCGGTACGCGGTCGGCTCGAAGGTCGGTCGCGGCGGGGACTTCTCGTGGGTGCCGAGCGCGCTGCGCGGACTCTGGTACTACGGCGGCGAGGTCCTGAACTTCCACAAGGAGCTCACCAACTCCGCGGGCAATCACCATCCCTGGGAATCCAAGCCGTGGACCTGGCCCATGGGCCTGCGGCCGATGCTCTACTACTACGCCGACACCAATGTGAGCGGCTGCGGACAGGCCGCCTGCGTCAAGGCCGTCATGGCGATCGGCACGCCCGCGCTGTGGTGGCTGGCCTTCCCCATGCTGGGGTGGGCCTTGTGGCGCAGCATCGTGCGGCGCGACTGGCGCTACGCCGCCGTCCTGGTCGGGTACGGGGCCGGAATCCTGCCCTGGTTCCTGGACCTGGACCGGCAGATGTACTTCTTCTACGCGGTGCCGCTGGCCCCGTTCCTGGCTATGGGCGTGGCGCTGGCGCTCGGCGACATCCTCGGGCACGCGCCGCCCATCGGACGGCGGCTCTCGGGCGCGCCGGGCTGGCAGCTGTTCACCCCGCCCAGCGAACGGCAAGGGCTGGGGCTGCTGCTGGTGTGCCTGTATCTGGCGCTGGTCATCGCCAACTTCATCTGGCTGTGGCCGATCCTGACCGGTATGCCGATCACACCCGGCAACTGGCACGACCACCTGTGGCTGCCCAGCTGGAGGTAGGACCGACGTCAGGGCGGTTCACCGGGCCGGAGATCAAGGCGTGGTGTCGGTTTCGCCCAGAGCCGCGTGCAGATAGCGTTCGGCGGCTTCGTCGTCAAGGCCCAGTCGCCGGATCACCGCCACGTACTCGGTGGCCGCGCGGCCGGCCAGGTCGCGGGTCGGGTCGCCCGAGGACGCGATGAAAGAGCCCAGCCGCCCGCGGGTTTCGAGCATGCCGTCCTGCTCCAGCTCGCGGTAGGCGCGCGCCACCGTATTGGGGGCCAGCCTCAGCGTCGCCGCCAGCGCCCGGACCGTGGGGATCTTGGTGCCCGCGGCGAGCTCACCGGAGCGCACCCGGGCGATGATGCCCTGGCGCAGTTGCTCATACGGCGGGACCGTCGAGTGGTGGTCGACCGGGATGTCCAGCATGGCTTCATCACACCTCGTCACGCGACAACGGGCAGGACAGGCAGCGCGGACCGCCACGGCCGGAACCCAGCTCGGAGCCGGGGATGCGCAGCACCTCGATTCCGGCGTCTTCGAGCCGCGCATTGGTGTTCTCGTTGCGTTCGTAGGCCACCACCACGCCGGGGGCCAGGGCGAGGGTGTTGTTGCCGTCGTCCCACTGCTCCCGTTCGGCGGTGACGCCGTCCAGGCCGGTGTCGACCACCCGCAGCTTGCCGATGCCCATGGCCTCGGCCGCCACCCGCAGGAAAGGGTCGGGGCCGGAGATGCTCACGCCACCCTCCTCCTTACGAATGGTGAAGGCGCACAACTCGTCCTGGACCGCCGGATACATGACCACCGCGTCGACGTCGACCATGGTGCAGACCGTGTCGAGATGCATGGTCGCGCGGGTCTGGGCGATCGGCACGACGAGCACGGTGTGGGCCAGATCATCCTCGAAGAGACTGCGCGCCAACGCTTCCGCACCCGCGGCGGAGGTCCGTTCCCCCACCCCGACCGCCACCACGCCCGGGGACAGCAGCAGCACGTCGCCGCCCTCGATGGGGGCGGTATGCGATTCGTAGGCCCGGCGCACACCCAGGAAACGAGGGTGGAAGGCGTAAATCAGGTCGGTGAGCGAGGTTTCGCGGGCCCGGGCGGGCAGCGCCAGCGAGGTGATCGCCACACGCGGGCCGATCCAGAACGACGAGTCCCGGGTGAACAGCAGGTTCGGCAGCGGATCGATGACGAAATCGTGGCCGTGATGCATGCGGCGCACCAGCGAGGTGGCGTCCTGACCGAACGGCAGCTCGTCGAATGTCATGCCGGACATGAGAATCTGCGCCAGCTCCGGGGCGGGCACCCGGCGCAGGTGGGCGGCCAGCTCGTCGGCCAGCACATGACCGAGCCGGCGGGCGTCCACGGCCCCGGAAATACCCTGGATCCGGGCGGCGCCGCTGCCCTGGATGGTCTCGGTGAGCACATCGGCCAGCAGCAGCACCTCGACCCCGCGGCCGCGCAGCACGTCGGCGAAGATGTCGTGCTCCTGCTGGGCGCGCTCCACCCAGGGGATGGCGTCGAACAACAGCTGATCGTTGTTGCGCGGGGTGAGCCTGCGCAGCTCGTCGCCCGGGCGGTGCAACAGCACCGTGCGCAGTGCGCCGACCTCCGAGGTCACGGAAAACGGTCGCGCCGTGGGTGCGGCCTTTGTTCCCATGACACGACGGTAGTTGCCCGCGGCACGGATGGCATGCAATTCGCACCCGGGAAAACCTCGAGTCGCCCTGGTGAATCCTCCGGTCGCCGGGTCGCCACGGCCGGAAACCTGGAGTAATGTTCAGGAATGCAGACCGCGTCGTGGCAGGCGAAGGAGCTGACCCCCGGTCAGCTCGCCCAGCGAGCCGGAGTTTCGGTGTCCGCCTTGCACTTCTACGAACGAGAAGGGCTGATCAGCGCCCGCCGGACCAGCGGCAACCAGCGCCGCTACTCCCGCGAAACCCTGCGCCGGGTCGCCTTCATCCGCATCTCCCAGCGGGTCGGCATTCCGCTCGCCGAGATCCGCCGCGCCCTCGACAACCTCCCCGACGGGCGCAACCCCAGCCGCCGCGACTGGGAGACCCTGTCCACCGCCTGGCGCGCCGACCTCGACGACCGGATCGAACAGCTGGTGCGGCTGCGCGACAATCTCACCGGATGCATCGGCTGCGGATGCCTGTCGCTGGGCGTGTGCAAGATCTTCAACGCCCACGACCGCCTGGGCGACGAGGGGCCGGGCGCGCGGGTGCTGGACACGCACGCGGCCGAGAACTGTGTCTAATTTGCCCTCCGCTTCGCTACGGGCGGGTTCGCGGCCCCTGGTCCCGATTCTTCCCTCCTCCGCTCCTCCGCTTCGCTCCCCCGCTCCAAGGCGGAGGTCTATCAAGCCGCAGTCCAGAATCGGGACGGCCGCGAACCTGACAGCGGGGGCACGGCGACCAAGTGTGCCCCTACCCCTTGGGCAAGAAGGTCGTGAACAGGTCGTTGGCGCGGCGCATGGCGAACTCGTACGGCCAGGCGAACTTGCGGGCCCACCAGTAGCCGAAGCGAATGTCGAACTGGGTGTGGATCAGGTAGGTGCCCTTCTCCACGCCGCGCAGGATCGTCTGAGCCACCTCGTCCGGGGACTTGGCGTGGCGGCGGAAGCGCTTGATCCAGGCCTGGATTCGCGGGTCGTCACGGTCGACCCCGACGATGTCCACGGTCTGCACCAGCGGGGTGTCGACCGCGCCCGGCACCACCAGGTGGACATTGATGTCATGGCGGGCCAGATCGAAGCGCAGCACCTCCGAGACGCCGCGCAGACCGAACTTGCTGGCGCTGTACGCCGCGTGCCACGGCAGCGCGAGCAGACCGGCCGCGGAGGACACATTGACCAGCGCCCCGCCCCGCCCGGCCTCGACCATGGGCGGCACGAAGTTCTCGATCACGTGGATGGGACCCATGAGGTTCACATCCACCATGCGCTTCCAGTGCTTGTGCTCCAGGTTCTCGACGGTGCCCCAGGTCGAGACGCCCGCGATGTTCATCACCACGTCGAGCGAGCCGAGCTGCTCGTGCACGTTCTCCGCGAAGGCGGTCACGGCCTCGTAGTCGCTGATGTCGAGGGCGGCGGCCACCTCCACGGTGCCGCCGCCGGAACGGATCGATTCGACGGTGGCGTCCAGCCCCTCGGCGTTCACGTCGGTGAGCACCAACCGGGCGCCCTTGCGGGCCGCCGCCAGTGCCGTGGCCCGGCCGATGCCGCTCGCCGCGCCGGTAATCAAAGTCTTCTTGCCGCTCAGGCCACGATCACGCACGCCGATCCATCCCTTACTTCGACAGCCCTGTCAGAACCGCACGCTACATCACGAACAATAGTGTTCGCGAGTCGGACGAGTACCGTTTTCGCCCCGATTTTCCGGAGGGTTCGGATTATTTCCGGGCAGGTCAGGACGGTCCGGGCAGGACCGACCGGCTGGTACCGGGCAGATCCAGATCCAGCGCGATCCGGCCCGACGCCAGATGCTCCTCGACCTCCTCGGCCGGCATCGGCCGCGCGATCAGGAAGCCCTGCGCCCGGTAACAGCCCAGCGCCACCAGCGTGCGCGCCGCCACCGTGGTCTCCACACCCTCGCCGACCACGCCGAGACCGAACGAACCCGCCAGCCCCACAATCGATTTCACGATCGCCAGATCATCCGCGCTGGCGCCCAGCCGCTGCACGAACCCGCGGTCGATCTTCACCGCGTCCACCGGCAGCGCCTTCAGATGCGACAGCGACGAATACCCCGTCCCGAAGTCGTCGATCGCGATCTGCACGCCCATCCGCTTGAGCCCGCGCAACGTCACCTGCGTGCGCGCGAGATCCTGCACCACAACATGTTCGGTGATCTCCAGGCACACCGACGACCCGTCGATACCGTACCGCCGCAGAATCCCCTCCATGGTCTCCACGAAGTCCAGCGAAACCAGCTGCACCGGAGACACATTGATCCGGATCACCACATTCGACGCCAGCCCCCGCCGCCGCCACAACGCGAACTGCTCACTGGCCGTGCGGATCACCCACCGGCCCAGCTCGCCCGCCAGATTCGTGGCCTCCGCCACCCCCACGAACGCCCCCGGCGGCAACAACCCCCGCGTCGGATGCTGCCACCGCACCAACGCCTCCAAGGCGACGACCCGCCCCGTCCGCAAATCCACCTCGGGCTGATAGTGCAACACCAGTGACCCGTCCGACACCGCACTGCGCAGATTCAGCTCGACATCGTCCTGCAACTCGAACTGCGCCCGCATGGCATCGGTGAAGACAGCCACCCCATTGCCACCACTGGACTTCGCCGACAACAGGGCATGATCGGCCCGCCGCAGCACGTCGGAGACCGTCGTCTCCCCGGGAATGCCCAGCGCGACACCGACACTGGCCCCACGACTGACGGTCTCCTCCCCGACCGTCACCCGCCGCCCGATCAACTGCTGAATCCGGGTGGCCTCCATCCCGGCCGACTCCGCGTCCATCGGCTTCGCGGGCACGATCACGAACTCGTCGCCACCCAGACGGGCGATCATGTCCGCAGGGTCGAGGTTCTCGCGCAATCGGGTCGACAGCGAGCGGATGAAATTATCGCCCGCGGTGTGTCCCAGGAAGTCGTTGAGCGCCTTCAGCCGATCCAGATCGAGGAAGAAGGTCGCCACCGGGCCGGCATTACCGGCCCGTAGCCGCTCCTCCATGTGCTCGAGCAGCGCGCGCCGGTTCACCAGACCGGTCAGGTCGTCGTGCATGGCGATATATCTGAGTCGTTCCTCGGCCACCACGCGCGCTTGTAGCTGGGCGAACAGGGCGGCGATCGCCTTCAGCACATTGAGTTCCCGCGTGCTCCATTCGCGGTCGCCCTCCTTGACGAAGCCCAGAACACCGGTCGGCTCGCCGCGTGAGACCAGCGGCACCGCCGCCACCGACACCGCGGCCACACCGGTCGACTGGCGAATCGTCTGCTGATAGTCGTCGTATTGCGGGCCCGGCCGCACCACCATCGGCTCGATGGCGTGCTCCAACGCCGAGAAGACGGAATCCGAGCTGTCGAAGTAGGTGACCTGGAGTGGATCAGGGTCCGGCACCACGGGGCGCGGCGGCCACTCCGCGATCAGGATCGAGGCCCGCCGATCCCGGTCGGTATGCCGCAGAAAGCTGGTGTCGACATCGAAATGCTCGATCAGCCAGGACAGCACGCGCTCGCTGGCCGCCACCATGGTGGTGGCATCGACCCCCATCAACTCCGAGGCGACCTGGGTCACCAGTGAGTCGAGTGTCCGCCGAGGCACCTTGTCTCCGATCGCGTTCAGCTGTGGGCGTGCGCGCCCGGTATCGGCAGCCGCCTGCTACGAACCGAAGCCTTCGGCGCGTGACTCAGGCGAAGCACCAATGCCACCGTTTCTTGTTCAGGCACTCCCAACAGGTCCAGGAAGCTGCCCTGGAGTGAGGTCAGTGTATCGGCGAACCCCGGGGAAACCGCGTACAGTTCTGCGGACTGTCGGGCGAACAGGAACACCGGAGACACCGGCTGCACAGCCAGCCCTCTCCGTTCCGCCTCGATCCACACCCGTTGCAGCACCTCACCGGCGCGGGCGTAGGCGATCAGATCGGAGGTGTCGGCAGCCGGAGTCGGGAAGGTCACCGCCGCGATCGCGACGCTCGCGAGCACGCGGTCCGAGGTGTACGCCCCCAGCCCGGCCCCCGCCGACCAGTCACGCAGCAGCCCGACCACGTCCGGCCGCCCGCCGACCTCGAACGCGATGTTCTCGTCGGGTCCCAGCTCCATGCTCCGCACGTCCAGACCGGTCCGCAGGTCGTCCGCTGGTCCGCGCAGCTCCGCCAGCATCTCCTCGTGGATCCGCGGCGTCAGGAATCTTGCCCGGTCCGAACTCCCGAGGAGGCCGGCGGCCGACTCGATACCAGCCCGGGTCGCGAGGTAACGCAGCCCACCACCGGCGGCGACCGCCACCTCGGCCAGCGCGGCCATCATCGCGGGATCGGCGGACCCCACCACTCCGACATTCCTATTCGTATGCCGGGCGGCCAGGGCAGCGTAGTCGCGGGCCAGGACCGAATCGGTCGAATCCCCCAGACGCAGCGTCGCGGTCAGGACGCCGGGCCCATCCGCGCGGAGTTCGCTATCACCGAGCACACCATGGTGTGCCGCGGCCACGCGCGCGTTGTACAACGCCGCACCGACCGCCAGCGCGCTACCGCGGAATCCGATGTCGATGGCCGAACTCCGGCTCGGGTCCAGGGCGATCGTCACGGTCCCGGCATCGGTGCCGAGCGTCCAGGGCTGGGCATTGCCGCCCGAAGGGGCGAGTTGCGCGTAATGGAGCACCGCTGCGGTCGCGTCGGCCGGCACGGAATCGGGAGCCGGATCCGGTGGCCACACCAAGTCTCCGGTCGGAGCGGGTTCGGCGATCGCGTCGAGCTGCCGGTCCACATCGACCCGGGTGCGGCCCGAGGGCAGCTTCACGCCGAGTCCGATACGCCGGACCGCCGCCGCGACGGTGGCACCGCCCAGCTGCACGTCACCCGCCAACTGCGGCCAGCTGGCCAGGGTTTCGCCGATCTCCACCATGCTGGCGGCGGTACGGTCGGACAGCCTCGCGGCGTCCAGGATTCGAATGACGAACGGCGCCTTCTCCTTCGGTGTGAGGCCGCGAAGTTGCGCCGCACCGAAGTCGCCGAGCACCCCGTGGAAGGGGCGGCGGTCCGGTTCCAGGTCGAAGCGCTCCACGTCGAGCAAGCCGCGGTCGCTGGTCTCCATCAGCAGCGGCAGCCGGTGCCGACGCGCGGCCTCACGGACCGCGAGTTTCACGTCCAGGGAATCGCACTCCTCGACGACGATGGACAAGCCGTCGAGGAACGCGTCCATATTGTCGTCGTGGACCCCGTCCGCGAATACCTCGACAGGAAGGTAGGGGTCGAGTTCGGCGATACGCCGGGCCGCGACCACCGCCTTGTTGACGCCGAGGTCGAACAGGCCGCCCGGCAGGCGATTCAGGTTGGTGAGTTCGACGGTGTCGAAGTCCGCGAGTCGCAGCCGCCCGCAGATCCCCTCCATGGCCAGGGTGAAGGCGATGGTGTGCCCGACGCTCTGCCCGACAATTCCAATTGTCTGTTGCGCCAGAATTTCCTGTTCGGCGCGAGTGATCTTGTTTCGATTGCGGTCCAATCGAACCGCGCGCATGATTTCCGCGCCCGGCAGCGCAATCACTGCGCTACGCCACGGATAATAGACCCACCGATCGGCTTCCGTGCCTTCCGGCAATTCCGGCGCGGACGGCAAATCGGCTAATTCACCACGCAGCAAGTCACGCAAATCAGTGAATTCGATACGACTATCGGCTCGGAGTTCTGAAATCCGCACGGCATCAGCCGGATCGGATTCATCCAACAGCAGCGGCCGGTACGTCCCGGTCGCGGATTCCTCGATGCGCATTTGTCAGGCCGACCCCTCGGCCGGGCCCCGCTGGGCCTGGAAGATCGGCCGGAACCGGGCCAATTCCTCGTGCTCGACGTCCATCAGGTGACGCTGATTCACGTCGGCGAGCGAGCGATACCCCTTCATGTCCCACCAGAGCGACACCGTCCGGTACCGCTCGTCGGGGTACGGCGCCGAGGGTATCCACCAGGCCGGTTTACCACCGCTGACCGCCCATTGCGGCGCCACATCTCGGTCCGCGGTCAAGAATCCGTAGCGCACGCCCATGAGGTTCGTAGCGTGCACGATGCAGCGGGCGACGGCTTCGCGCACCGCTCTCCGATGCTCGGCATCGTGGGCCACCCAACCGGCCTTCAGCTCCACCACACCGCCGCCGGATCGGTCGGCGATCATCCGCCGCAGTGCGTGCTCACCGCGATGACCTCGCCATTCGGTAGCCACAGCGTGCGCCTCGTCGGCGTGGGAGTACGGACCTTGGACCCGTAGACCACCGACCACACGCCCGGCCTGGTCGACCCCGGCGATGAACATGGCGGTCGACCTGCCATTGATCACCCGGTCGTACTCGAGGGCCACTTCCACGTCGTAACGGCGGTAGGCCGCCAGTGCGCCGTCCATGAATCCCTGCCACAGAGCACCGTGAGTCTGAGGGGTGCCCACGACGAAGACGTGGCCGGACCGCGAGTCCCGAAAACGCATCTGGCCCGCATCGGAGCCTTCCGCCGGGACGGCCGCGAGTGCTTCGACAGCCATACTGTTCCTACTCCGTTGCTTACTCCCGAGTGCCATCGGACACGGTTGTGTTTCCACCGCGCTCGGCGTTGGCACCTAGGGGAGTATCCGCCAGGGCGCTGAAATTGTCCAGGCGTCCGGCAAATCCTCCGAAACCCCAATGGGTGTTAAGAAATCCAGCCAGGTCAAACCATTGCTGTCAGTCATGAAAACTGCCAACAAGACCGGTTGGTTCTCAATCAGTTAACGGTTGGCTATCAGACCAGGATGGAGATGAAGAGCTCCAGTTCGGCCGGGCCGTGCCAGATCTCGATCTCCTCGCGGTAGGCGCGGGTGATCTCCGCGGAGGCGGTGGCGTCGTCCACCTGTGCCCAGACATCCTCGACAGGGTCGTGGTAGTCGCCGTTGGGGCTGAACCGGGCGTAGACGCCCTTGGGGACGCGGATGAGGATGTCGCCGATGGGGGCTTCGTCGGGGCCGGGGTATTCGTAGGAGACCAGGACGTTGTAGTTGCCGGCGGGGTCGGGGACGTAGACCGTGGCCAGGGGGCGCTGGGTGGCGTCGCGATCGCGGAGGCGGTCGCGCAGGAACTCGATGAGCTCGCTGTTGGAGACCTTGAAGCTGGGGCGCACCCGGGGAACCACCAGGCCGCTGTAGACGCCGCCGGGGCGAACCACGATCGAATAGGTCATGACGGCTCGACCGCCAGATACAGATCGATCTTGTAGGCGTGCGGGTAGGTCTCGAAATCACCGGTGTGAATGCGCTTGATCTGGTTGTGCTCCTCGGCGTAGGCGATCTGCGTCCACAGGTCGGTCATCACCTGCGGGAAATTGCCGATCGAGGAGAAGCGGGCGTAGGTGCCGCGCGGCAGGCGGGCCACCAGATGGCCGCGGGTCACCTCGTCGAGCGAGGAGCACTGGTAGCCGACGATCTGGGTGTTGTAGGTGCCCAGTTCGGCCCCGTAATCGGTGTAGGCGGAGGCCAGCGGGCCGCCGAGATCCTGGTGCAGGACCGCGGCCCAGGCCACCTCGAGGTCGTGATCGCGCAGTTCACCGAGGGCGCGTTTGGGACTGCGCACCGGCAAACCGGCCACCCAGGTCTCGTCCCGCTCGACGATCTCGAACTGCATTGGAAGGAACTCTCTCGAGGTGTGATTCACAGCCGGTCGGCCAGGCCTTCGCCATGCTATCAATCGCCGGGGACCGTGCCGGGCGACACGACAGAGGCGCTCGTCTCACCGAGCGGCGGGGTCGTCCTCACGACGGCGGTGCGGGCGGGCCATGGGTGCGTGCCAGTGCCGGTACAGCGCGAGCAGGCGCAGGGAGACCGCGCCCGCGCCGGCCAAAGCGCCTGTCCAGTAGGTGTATTGGCCGTAGTGCAGCAGGGTCGCCGTCACCGCGGATCCGAGCAGCGCGGGGACCGCGTAGAGCTCTCCGTCACTCAGCACGCTCGGTGTGACACCGGCCAGCACGTCACGGATCACACCGCCGCCGACCGCGGTCACCAAACCGAGCGCGGCGGCCGAGGTCGCCGACATGCCGTGCTGGAACGCGGTGACCGTGCCGGTCACACAGAAGATGCCGAGGCCGATCGCGTCGGCCACGTTCAGCGGGGTGCGGACCAGGCGGACCGGCGGGTGCCAGAAGAAGATGAGCGCCGCCGCCAGCAGCGCGGTCCCGGCGTAGGAGACCTGCACGAAGGCGAGCGGCGGGGTGCGGCCGATCACCAGATCGCGGATGACGCCGCCACCGGTCGCGGTGGCCACCGCCAGCACCGCGATGCCGACCACGTCGAAGCGGCGGCGCACCGCGAGCAGCGCGCCCGACACTCCGAATGCGAACACTCCCATCAGGTTTCCCGCGCTCTGCGCCGCGTCGGCGGCGGTGCCGAGTTCGACGAGATCACTCATTGCACGCCCGGTTCCCTTCCTAGGATCGCTAACTCTCGGCTAACGGCGCTCAGTATGCCCGGTCCGCCATGCCGACACGCAGCCGCACGGTACGGGCCGGAATGTGATTGAGTCGGCTGGTGTGCCGCACAATTGCCCAGCTCGATGCGGAACTGACCGCCTGCCGCGCGTGCCCACGACTGGTGGCGTGGCGCGAACAGGTCGCACGCGAGAAGAAGGCCGCTTACAGTGACGAGAATTACTGGGGCAAGCCGGTTCCCGGGTTCGGTCCAGCCGACGCCCGACTACTGGTGGTGGGGCTGGCGCCCGCCGCGCACGGCGGCAATCGCACCGGCCGCATGTTCACCGGCGACCGCAGCGGCGACGTACTCATCGCCGCCATGCACGCGGCCGGCCTGACCAATCAGCCGACCAGTGTCTCCGCCGACGACGGCCTGCGTTTGCTGGGAACTCGCGTCACCGCGCCGGTGCACTGCGCGCCGCCCGGCAACAAGCCCACGCCGCTCGAACGCGACACCTGCCGCCACTGGCTCACCACCGAATTGACGCTGCTCGCGCCGACCTTGCGCTCGATCGTGGTGCTCGGCGGCTGGGGCTGGCAGGCGCTGCTGCCCGCGCTGTCCGAATCCGGCTGGGCGGTGCCCAAACCCAAGCCGCGGTTCGGGCACGGCGCGCACGTCGAACTGGGCGGCGCGGCACCCGGCCGGTCCCCGATCCACCTGTTCGGCACCTATCACCCGTCCCAGCAGAACACCTTCACCGGCCGGCTCACCCCCGCGATGCTGGAGCAGGTGCTGCGGGACGCCGCCCGCGCCGCGGGTCTGCGCTGAGCCGCCGACGGCGTCACGGTCGCCGGTCCAGTACGGCGCACCGGCTAGGATACGGTCGTGAGCAGGGCCGATGACGAATCCGGGCAGAGCGGCGCGACCGTCCGGGGTGGCGGGAACGGCGTCCGGCCGCGGCGGGCCGAGACCCGGCAGCGACTGCTGGACGCGGCGTTCGAGGCGTTCGCCGAGGAGGGGTTCGGCCGGTGCTCGGTCGAGCAGGTGTGCGAGCGGGCCGGGTTCACCCGAGGCGCGTTCTACTCGAACTTCACCTCACTGGAGGAGCTGTTCCTCGCCATGTGGGAACAGCGGTCGGCGCTGATGCTGGCCGAGGCCGCGGCGGTGCTGGACGCGCCCGGCTCGGTGGCGAACGATCCCCGGCGCGCGGTGGAACAGGTCCTCACCGCGGTTCCGGTGGACGACAAGTGGTTTCGGATCACCTCGGAGTTCACCGCGCACGCGCTCCGCAATCCCGATCTGCGGCAGGTGATGGTGGCGCGCGAGGAGGCGATCGCGTCGGCACTCACCCCGGTGGTGGTGGCGCTCATGCGACGCAATGGCCGGCGAGTACCCGATCCGGCCGCGCTGGGCCGCGCGTTGGTGGCCGTCCACGACGGCACCCTGACCCAATGCCTGCTGGAGCCGGACAACCCCGCGGTCCGCGAGTACCGGATCGACCTGTTCCTGCGAGTCCTCGACTCCTACAGCGAACCGGCCTGACCCTTCAGCCCGGGCCGGTGCGGCCCGCAGCGGGTGCCCGCTTCTCGTCCCGAAATTCCGGCAATCCAGTGCGATGGCACGCACTATGTCGAACGCCCGATCGGACTTCTCCCGGAACCGAAGTTCGGCGCCAACCCGATCATCGAGCACCCGCCCGCGGTATTCCGTTACGCGTCGAACGAATTCCGCTCCGACACCCACCCCGAGCACAAGATCAATGCTCATATCAACATGAATCAACACCGACCCATCCCCGAAATTCCGTTCACCGGACAGGAACTCATCCCACAATTCCAGCAACCACCACCCGCCCACCCCCCAACAACAACGAAATCACCTGCGCCCGAACCACCCCCACCCCCGCCGCGAATTCCCCCAAAAATCCACTCCCTCCCCCAGCCCTCGAGCACTTCCACCTCGACCGCGAGCGCGCTCGCATCGGTGGTGACCTCCCGCCCCCGCGACGAACCCGACCACCGCCCGACCGGCCCCACCCGCCCTGCCAACCCCTCCACTCGCCCGGCCCAGCCTCCCCGCACAGCCCTTCCCACCCCTCCCCCAGCCCGGACTCCCCTCCCATCCCCACACCACCACCCCAAGAAACCCCTCCCAACCAGCCGATTCGCCGACTCCCCACTCCACCTGCTAATGTTCTCCGAGCGCGGATCGGAAGATCCGACGCGGGGCTATAGCGCAGTTGGTAGCGCGTCTCGTTCGCATCGAGAAGGTCAGGGGTTCGATTCCCCTTAGCTCCACCAATCGTGTCATTGCACGAACCGACTCCATTGGGGCTGGTATCGCAGAAGCGGTACCAGCCCCAATGTCGTTTCCGGGTTGGGGGATGCGGAAGGTGGGGACGAGGCGGTCGGGTCCGGTGATGGCGACCTGGGCGACGAGGGTCTCGATGAGCGCCTTGGCCTGGGTGCGGGTGCCATTGGTGATGATGTCGGCGATATGGTCGGCGATGCCGTCGAGCGTTGCGGGTTTCGGCGCGGTGGGTTCGTTCGCCAGCGTGGCGGTGAGTTCGTCGCGGCGGGTGATGAGTTGGCCTGTCTTGGCGCGCAATTCGCTGAGCCTTCCGGCGAGGAGCTCGGGGTCGAGGGTGCCGTTTTCGAAGGCGTTCAGGTACCGGTCGATCGCCTGTTGAGCTTCGGTGAGCTCGGCGGTGACGGCGTCCAGTTCGATGCGGGTGTCACTACTGGAATCGTGGTGGCGTCGCTGTTGGGCGGTGATGGCTTGGCTGATCAGATCGTGGCGGGTGCGGTAGAACTTGCCCAGGGCTTCCAGAACGGCCGCGTCGACTGAGTCGGCGTCGAGGCGGGTGAAGTCGCATTTGTCGCTGTCGTAGCGGGCACGGTTGAAGCAGGTGTAGTAGCGGTAGGTGCGGGAGCGGCCGGTGGCGCGGGTGCCGATCATGGCGCGCCCGCAGCGTGGGCAGCGCAGGCGTCCGGTGAGCAGGTAGTCCGAGGAGTTAGCGGCGCGGTGGGCGTGGGATTCTCCGCGTGCTTCGAGGAACGCCTGGGCGCGGTCGAAGGTGGCTGTGTCGATGAGGGCGGGGTGAGTGTCGGTGACGGTGGTGTCGCGGAAGGTCAACTCACCGAGATAGATCCGGCTGTTGAGGATCCGCAGTACATGGTGGCCGGACCATTCACGGCCGGTGCTGGCGCGATGCCCACGCGTGTTCAACTCGGCGGCGACGGCGCGGGCACCGAGGGGGCGGCAGGCGTAGAGGTCGAAGATCATGCGTACGACCACGGCTTCGGCTTCGTCCACGAGGAGGGTTTGGGTGGTCTTGTCGACTCGGTATCCGTAGGGCCGTTTGCCGCCCTTCCATTTGCCTTTGGCGGCTTTGCGTTCCATGCCTGCGATGACGCGGTCGATGATGGTGTCGCGTTCGAATTGGGCGAACATGCCCAGCATCTGCACCAGCATGCGACCCATGGGGGTGGAGGTGTCGAATGGTTCTGTGGCGGATCGGAACACGACCTTGGCCTGGTCGAGTTCGTCGAGCAGGGTGACCAGGTCGCGCAGGTTGCGGGAGAACCGGTCGACTCGGTAGACCACGAGCACGTCGATGACTCCAGCTCGCGCGGCTTGCAGCGCGCGTTGCAGACCTGGCCGCTCGGTGCTGGCACCGGAGGCGTCGTCGGTGAAGGACGTCGTGTGTCGCCAGCCGGGTTGGGAATTGATGTAGGAGCCCAGGCGGGCGTCTTGGGCTTCGATGGAGTAGGGCTGGTTGTCTTCGGTGGTGGAGCGGCGGGTGTAGGTGCCTACTCGCACGTCCTGTTCCCATGCGGCCGTGTCGTTAGAGATACGCGGAGTTGAGGATTTCTTGCTGCCTGCCATGCTGCCGGTCCTTCCCATCGATATACGCTTCTCGCAACCTCTGATGTCCGAAACAACCTGTGGCGAAACGGAATTCGGGCCCGGGGTTCTGTCGGGGATATCGCCGGTTCTATTGTCCCTCGATCGTTTTTCGAATGTATTGGTGTGGCTGGTATTTCGGTCGGGGTGTTTCACGCGGCGTTCCGTTCGCCGTTATCGGTGTGGTGGCGGTGGGTCCATGCGGTGATGAGGTCGGCGAGGAGGGTGACGGCGTGGTCGTGTTGGGTGGTGGTGAGGGGTTCGGTGTCGATTCGGTCGATGTGCCAGCGTTGGTGGGCGCGGTCGCGGGCATGCCGCTTGGCGGCCTCGATGCCGGTCGGGGCATGGTTTCCGGGTTCGGGGTGTTCCATCGGGGCTCCTGTGGGGTGTTCGGCGTTTGGAGTGGCGTCACCCTGTACTGGCAGGAGAACCCGCGTTTATCCGTGTATGAGACCGGAATTGATGCAATTCCGTGTTCCGCGGTCAAAGTTCGGCATCAATCACGGGGTCCGCTGGGTTCCGGCATATGGCGGTGTCGCGCCTGTTAACTGCCAAGAAGGGGCCCGATTTCGACATTTGCGTGCGAAAAGGTTCGATAACGATCGGTGTCGCCACAGCCGAGCGCCCCAGGGGCGATTGCCTTACCTGGGGCGCTCAGAACGGGTTCGTGGGAGCAGTGACGCCTACCGCCGGTTGATCAGGCCGGTCTGGTCTTGACCGTCGTCATCGGCGTTTACGGGCACATTCCACATGTCGTGGCTGTTGCCGTTCGGGCCGGGTTCCAAGGACTTCATCGGTTCACCTCCCCCCAGCCGCTGCGGGTTTCGGGGGGCTTTGGGGAGCGTCGTTTGTTGGGATGGTGTACCTGGTTCCGGTGTCCGCGCAGATCACGTCGGCAATCTTGACCAGGGCAGGGAGGTCGTCGGGTTCGAAATGGTCGGCGCTTGGGGCGATCACCTCGTTGACACATTCGGCGTAGGCGAGATTCATCAGGCGATTGATCACCGCACCGGGGCGCTTCGGGTCGCCGAAGTAGACCAGGACCACCGACCATCCGCGCTTCTCCGCGAGCGTGTGAATGCGTGCCTCGTCCTGCTGCCACTGTTCGCCAGAGACGTCGGGGCGGAGGAATCCGATCACGTAGTTGGTCATGGTCAGGTCCCGGCGTATTCGCGATATACGGGGCGGGTGATCGCGAGGCGACCCCGATTGGTGCAGCGCCAGCGCGCTGGTCCTTGTAGGGTGCCCATTGCGAGCCCGGTGCGGGACAGTCGCAGCAGTGCCCGGTGGATCGACGTTTCGGGCAGCCTGGTCGCGCGGCAGAGTTGTCGCACGGTCAGCGCTTCGGTCGGCTCCAGGTTCGACAGTGCGCCAAGCACTTTCGCCTCGGGTTCCGTGAACGCCATCGTTCACCGCCCTCGACTGATCGGGACGTAACTGCGTGGCGGTTCGGCGGCCAGTCGTGCCTGGATGTCAGCGACGGTCAGCCGCGGCGCGGGACCGTCACTGCCAGCAAGAAGGCGGCCGGTTGCGGCGGCGACGAAGACCACTAGCGAGACGAGCGTGATGGCAAGAAGGATGTCCATGTCCGGCAGCTCCCGGTACTCGGCGGTCGTTGCAACGCACCCGATGCCGGGGGTATCGCGTGTTAACAGGCCACCCGGCATTGGTGGGGCTGACTGCCAGTCCACTGCACAGGGGGCGGTCATCGGTAGGCGCGCGGGATGGGCGGGTGTGTGCACAGGGGGTGTGCGCAATCGCCGATTGATAGCGGTTCGGTGTTACCGGTGCCACACTGCGATTCATGGGACGCCGTGCGAAACAACCGAATCGGCAGTTCGAGGAGCTGGTCGAAGAGGCCGGCGGGGTACGCAAGGCCCTCGCCCGCCGCGTCGTCGACCGGGGCCGCGGTCTCGGACTCAAGCTCAGCTATGACCACACTTCGATCGGGCGCTGGCTCTCGGGGGAGCAGCCACAGCCGCCGGTGCCGCAGCTGATCGCAGACACGCTGACCGAATTACTCGGGCGCACAATCACACCGGCCATGTGCGGCATGTCCAATCCCCGGGATGCGGCTGCGGATCTCGGCCTGGAGTTCTCACTCAGTCTCTCCGGCGCTGTCGACGCCTCGACCGCGTTGTGGCGCAGCGACATCGAGCACCGACGATTTCTGCAGGACACCTCTTACGCGGTTGCCGTGTACCCGGCCGCCTCTATGCGGTGGCTGACGCTGCCCGGCCCTGAACACCCCGTATCGATCGGCTCGTCGCGACGTGTCGGGCAGATCGACGTCGACGCGGTCCAATCCATGGCGGCGGCGTTCCGGGATCTCGACAACAAGGTCGGCGGCGGCAAGGTCCGCTCGACGATCGTGCAGTACCTGCACAGCTCGGTCGCGCCGCTGCTGCGCGGCAGCTTCAACGGACACATCGGCCGCCAATTGTTCGGCTCCACAGCCGAACTCGTCCGCCTGGCCGGATGGGCTGCCTACGACCAGGAAGACCACGGCCTCGCTCAGCGGTACCTGATCCAGGCCCTGCGACTCGCCCGCGCCGCCAGCGACGGCGCACTCAGCGCCGAAATCATGGCCGCCATGAGCCACCAGGCCACCTACGTCGGCCGCCCCGGCGATGCCATCGACCTGGCCCGCGCCGCCCAGATCGCCGCGCGCACCGCTGGTCTGGCCGCCCTCGAATCCGAATGCCACATGGTCGAAGCCCACGGCCACGCCGCCCGCCAAGACGAAACATCCTGCACCACAGCGCTCAACGCCGCCGAACGCGCCTTCGACCGCGCCCGACCCGGTGAACAACCGGTGTGGCTGGCTTACTTCGACCAGTCCTACATGTCCGCGAAAACCGCTCATTGCTTCCGTGAGCTCGGCGACAACACGCGTACAGTGCAATTCGCGCAGCGATCCTTGACGATGTCGGCAGGCTACCAACGCGGACGCGCATTCAACCTGAGCCTGCTCGCCTCCGCCCTGACGGTCACAGACCCGCGTGAGGCCGTGCGTGTGGGACTCGGCGCGCTCGATATCGCCGTCGAACTGGCATCTCGCCGAAGCCTGTCCTACCTGCGGGACCTGCGCTATCGGTTACGGCCCTTCAACGACTTGACCGAGGTCGCCGAATTCCGCCAGCAAATCCTCGAGCTCACTCGGCGAGGCTGAGCGCCCGATAGATCGCCACCACCGTCGCCGCACCCACGATCTCGCCACGGTCGATCATGGCCGCCGACTCGGCCAGCGGGATCCATCGCACATCCTCGGCCTCATTGATGTCGGGCGCGGTATCGGTCAGATCAGCGCCCCGGGCGAGGTAGATCTCCTGCGGCTGATCCAGGGTGCCGATCGAGGGCTGATAGGTCACCAGATGCTCCATCGTGCGCGGCCGCCACCCGGTTTCCTCTTCCACCTCCCGCGCCGCCGCTACCGCGACATCTTCGGCGTGGTCGACGTAGCCGCCCGGCAATTCCCACACCCATTGATCGATGATGAACCGATGCCGGTACATCAACAACACTTCGCGATTCTCGTTGAGTACCAACGTCATCGCGCACCGCGGCATCCTCGCCACGTACTGAGTGAACCGGACACCGTCCGGTAGTTCGACGTCCACGGTCGAGAGCCGAATGTGCCGATTCTCATCGACCAGCCGCTCCCCGAGGATGTTCCACTGCGTCGCACGCTTCACGCCCCAGACCCTACGCGGTCAACGGTTTGGCTGGGCTCTGCCCTCGACCGCTTTCGCGCCTTGCTGCCCCGTCCGACGACTCACGATCGCACCCTCTGCGAAGTGTCGCGACATGGGGGACGCTATCGATCGTTCATCGTCGACGATTTCGATCACCGACTTGACCGGTCGGCGATTCGACTTAGGCTCGGCGAGCAGATCGGTACACGGATGCGCGGGCCTTCGCTTGCGAGGCGCTCTCGGACGCCAGCGGCGGTCAGCTATTTCACCCCCCTTGGCTGCACCTACGAAATTCTCCATTCCCAGCCCACAAGTTCTTCCAACCTGTGACGACGATCGGCGCTCAGCTTTCCCTTCGCATAGTTGTTGCGCTGGAGGCTCACCCAGTTGCCGAGCTTCGCGCCCTTGTAGGTGCGGTCGTAAGGCAGTCGAGTGGTTCCGTGCTCCTCAAGGTACTGACGAAGGAGCTCATACATGCTGTCCCACTTTGCATCGTGTGGGCTCCACACCCAGCCCGGAAGCTTCTCCAACTGCGCCCGCTGCTCCGGTGTCAGCGCATGCTGTTTCTGCCGCTGCACCGCGACCCAGCTACCAAGTGCCACCCCATCTTCGAAATGCCCCTGTGGCACGCGCGAGTGTCCCTCCCGAGCAGCGAACTTCCCTACCATTTCGTATCTTTCGCCCCAGACATCCTGGAAGAGATTCCAGGTCCAACCTGGCAACACTTCGAGTTTGGATCGCCGCTCGGCGGAGAGCTTCGACCTCTCTGCTCGTTGTTCTCGTACCCACCCTCCGAGCTTCACACCGTCGTGGACGTAGCCGTCGGGAACGCGCGAATGACCTTCTCGGGCGACGAACTGCTTGAGTAGTCCGAGCTTCTGACTCCAGATGTAGTCCTGCTTGGTACCCCAGAACCAGCCTGGAATCGCTTCCAACAGCGCCTTCCTCTGTGGTGTGAGCTTGAGATGCTCACTGCGTCGCAGCCGTGTCCACTGTCCGAGCTTCAGACCGTTCTCGCTGTGGTCGACAGGAACATTGGTGTGTCCCTCTCTCGCGGCGAAAACCCGCAACTGCTCAAGGTTTTCCGTCCAGGAATCTTCGACAGAGTTCCAACTCCAGCCGGAGATGGCTTCGAGCCTCACCCTGCGGTCCTGGCTCATTGTTTCCCGGTTTGCGCGCTGCTCGCCCACCCACACACCGAGCTTCACCTTGCCCTCAATATGTCCGGCGGGGACGCGTGCATGTCCCTTTCGATCGACAAATTCGACCAACTCGCAGTATCCGCGTTCCCACGCCGCTGTGTGCGGATCCCAAGCCCAACCAGGCGTGGACTCCAGCAGTTCGCGCCGCTCGGCACTGATCTCTTCTCTTCTACTGCGTTGCTCATTAACCCATGAGCCGAGATTGATGTGGTCTTCGACATGTCCCTGTGGAACGAGCGCATGCCCTTCTCGTCGCTGAAACTGTTGCAGCAGAGCAAATTTGCGGTGCCACGTGTCCGACCGTGCGTCCCAGTTCCAGCCCGGCAGCGCTTCCAATCGTGTTCGCTGTTCGACGGTTAGTTTGTCCCGCCTGCTGCGTTGATGCGTAACCCATTTCCCCAAAGGAAGGTCGTTCTCACGATGCGATATGGGGACACGGGCATGTCCCTCACGTTCGGTGAACGTCACCAACTCCGCGTAAGAGGTCTCCCAGCGATCAGCAAAGGGGTCCCACGACCATCCGGGGAGAGCCTCCAGGAGTGCCCGACGCTCTGGGGACATCTCCGCACGGGTCCTCCGTTGGACAACCACCCACGTCCCGAGATTGAGCCCATTCTCCCTATGCCTCTGCGGGGCTCTGGAGTGACCAATACGTCGGGCGAACTGTTCGAGTGCACTGTAGTTCTGCTGCCAGAGATCCTCGAGCACGTCCCACAGCCACCCCGGCAGAGCTTCAAGTTCACTGATACGTTCCTCGGACAGTCGTCCTCGTCGAAATAGCCCACGTTGGGTAGCAACCCAGCTCCGGAGGTTGAACTCGCCGACCGCGTAGGGGAATGGCACATTGGCATGACCGTGTTCGGCGACGAACCTGTTCATCAACCCGATCCACACATCCCACTGGTCCGAGAGGACATCCCACGACCAGCCGGGCAGCGTTTCCAGCTTGCTACGCCGGTCGTCGCTCAGTCGACCCTTCGAGTACTCGCCGCGCTGCACACTGGCCCACTGGCCGAGGGGAAATTCCTCCACGACGAGATCAACAGGAATTCGTGCTGTACCGTTCTCGGCGGAGTACTTCGCCAGCAGCCCGCACCAGAACTCCCATCTCGCGCTGGTCTTCTCGACCAGCCGAACGTCAAAGGCCTGGGCGAACTTCGCACTCACCCTGGGTGATACATCAAAGTGAATCTTCTCGGGAATCCTTGCGAGACCACCCGTCTTCCCGAGCTCGCGGCGCATGGAGTCGATCTGCTCAGCGAGATCCTCATCGTGTGCCCGCAACGCATTGATGACATCCCACACCGGCTTGAAGGAGGAATCATCAAGTGCCGATTCGGGATCGGTCTGGGTGTCGATGAACACCGGCAAGACGATCGTTCCCACGGTCTTGTCTGACGCGAGCCGGATGGCCCTGCCGACCGCCTGCACGATATCTACTTCGCTGCGGCGGGGGTCAATGAACGCGACGCCGTCGAGGGTAGGGACATCGATCCCCTCGGACAGGCACCGGGCGTTCGCCAAGAGTCCGCGCTCACCCTCTTCGCGCTGACGCAGCTGGCGAAGCTTGAGGTGGCGTTCACCAGCGGTCATTTCTCCCGAAACGTATCCAGTCCACAACATGCCAGTCGGGCGCTGATCAGGCGGCATCCAGTCAATGACCTCCGGCATCTCAGCGGCGAACTCACGCGCCCCGGCGACGCGGGAGTGAAAGCTGATGATCCGGCGCAAGTCATACTTACGCATCGCCTTGGCCAGACCGATTTGACCCGCGAGGGTACGGGCGTTAGTGAACTTGCCCCCACGCACAATCAGCTGGCCCCGCTCGACCCACTCCTGGTACGTCGCGTCGTCTACGCCCACGACGGCGACCTGATAGTCCGTCAGCAGTTTCCGACTGATCGCCTCACCGAAACTCAATCGATGCAGCACCTCACCGAACCTGGTCGGATCGTCCATCGACGCGACTTCCATTTCCGCCTCGCGTGCGGCCTTCCGGACGCGGCCGATGTGATATCGCGGGGTGGCGGTCATGAACAGGCGGCGACGAGCCTTGATGGCATCAGCATCGAGAACTGTCGCGAAAACACTGGATTCGTCACCGGCGATCCTGTGCGCCTCATCGGCAACCACCAGATCGAACGCGGGCAGTTGCTCCGATGCAAAGGCAGCGGCGATCCGCGGAGACGACTGATACGTCGAGAAGACCACGCACGGCCCCGACTGCCGACGCAGAAAAGCAGCGATCTGAGCAGGCTCTGTTGTCACCGGCACACCCAGCTCACTCGTGTGCATAACCGCTTCGTCGGCGTTCTGGGCGACGGTCGCGTCAGAACAGACCGGCAAAGGCACGAAGGCCTTCGTCTTGTGTGCTTGCCAGACCTGCATTGTCTGCTTGAGCAGCGACAGCGACGGCAGCAGCACGAGAGTGCGTTCCGCGTCCAGCGCCTCCTTGATGAACAGGGACGTGAGGGTCTTGCCGGTGCCGCACGCCATGAGAAGCTGTCCCCGGTCTGCCGTTTCAAATCCCCGCATGACGTTGTCTATCGCTTCTTGTTGATAGTCGCGCGGCGTGGTCGGACTCCGAGTCGGCGACGGCCGCAGGTCACCAGGATCACTCGGCCAGTCCACCTCCGAGGTCAGAAGATCACTCAAACCTACAAAGCTGACATGCTTTTCCTGGTCGTTGATCGTTCGACGAGCGATGTGATGCAGTTTGTCGGTGGTGGCGATCAGGAGACGAAACGAGAAGATCGCACGCGACGATTCGGCGAGGAACTTGTTGACATCATCCTTGGTGACCGCACGATCCGACGCGTACGCCTTGGCCTGGATGGCCCAGAGTTTTCCGTCGTAATCCTCAGCGACCAAGTCGATTCCAGCGTCAGCGGCCCACCAGCCCGGCCAGTCATCCCACAACCACACCCGTCGCAGCACGGCCTTGTACGTCGGATCATTGGTCAAGTACCACCGACACAGATGCTCGAACTGCTTGCCCCGCACCGCAGCCTGAGTGTCCAACACTTCAAAGAGTTCGACGAAGGTCCCCATGCCCACGCAGAGTAGATCAGGCATCTGACACTCGGACTCGAAGCGGCGTACCTGCGCCCGATCGCTTGGGGCTTAGGGAGTCAGCCTGAACAGATTCCCCAAGTCTCCCCCCTGGGTGAGATTTTCGGCCCGTTGAAGGAATTCGTTCCGCTGCCCTGATGCGTAGCGGCCGACCGGTTCTCCGACGACCAGTGCGCGGATGGCGGTGTTGAGCGCCCCTGCGCCCCATGATCAATGCGAAATCGGCAACGGTTTCGCACGCCACAACCGACAGTGGTACCTCCGTGGATCGCGGCGTTGCGTGATCGCGTCAGCCGTTTCACTCGCGCGTCCTGGCGGAGCGGATGGTCACGGCCCGTCCCGGGATTGGTCATCCAATTCGATGAAGCCCTCTTCGTCGGCCTTGTCGACCGGGTGTGCGGTCGCGAGCGAATTCGGCGTGGCAGGCCGTGACTGAGCGGGGATGAATAGGTCGTGGACCTGTGGGTCGTAGTGGTCGAAGGCGGCCTCGTTGTAGGGCTGGACGCCGCTGGAGTGGTGCGGGATTTGAGGTCCACGTTCGGGTAGTTCGGTCAACCGGAGGCGCTCGGTCACCGTGTCGCCGCCCCCGTTCGTCCACAGGACCCAGACGGGTCCGACCGGGCCGTCGGGGTGGGTGAGGTCACGGGCGGTGGTGGCGATCACCAGCCCCGGGCTGCTGCCGAGTGTGCGGCGCAAGACGGCGTGTAGCCCGGTTTCACGGCGTGCCGAGTGCAGTGAGAACAGCAGGATTCCGAAGCTGTCGGTGGGGAAGCCTTGGTAGTCGGTGAGTTTGGCGGCGAGGGTGGACAGGGTTTCGGTGCCGGTGTCGTATTCGAGGAAGAACCGCACCGCGTGTCCGTCCTGTTCCCAGCAGCCGTAGCCGTCGGGACGAATCTGAGGATCGCGCTCGAACGCCGTCCAGAACTGCTCGGCGCATTGGCGTTCCGACCACCAC
Source organism: Nocardia sp. NPDC059764 (assembly GCF_042732555.1). Classification (NCBI taxonomy): domain Bacteria; kingdom Bacillati; phylum Actinomycetota; class Actinomycetes; order Mycobacteriales; family Nocardiaceae; genus Nocardia; species Nocardia sp. NPDC059764. The sequence goes on along the minus strand of NZ_JBHWHH010000005.1, from coordinate 18,327 downwards.
TGCGTCAACCCCTCCAGCACCGTCGCGTCGGGGTGGCGGGTCGGGTTGCGGTGCGCGGCCAGCGTGGCGAAGAAGCCGTTGGCACCGAGGCGATGCTCGAGGGTCGGAGAACAGGCCAGTCGTTCGAGGGACATCGCGTAGGCAGCTGGGGTCGGTGGCTTCTCGGCGCGTTGGGCCGCGATCAGGCGCGCGCCGGGATAGCCGAGGGCGTGGCGGGTTTGGCTGGTGCCGCCGCCGTAGAGCGATTCGCGGAAGGCGAACAGCATTCCCATCTCGCGCAGCTTGGCCAGCCGGTCCTGCGCGCGGCGGATCGAGGTGAATTCCAGGCTGGCGATCTGGTCCGTGGTCAGCACCTTATGCTCGGCCAGAAGACCGAGAAGACGACGGTCACGGTCGAGTAGACGGAACCACGGACCAGCGTCCGGATGCCCACCGTGGTGTACGGCTCGGCCGCCGCGCCGCCCCCTACGCGATGAACCCTCAGTATTGATACTGAGTCGGGATTTCGAGCCTGCCCTCGGATTGTGGGCTTGAGCGGCGCGGATGCTGACATCGTGTTCGGCGTTTGGGGTGGCGGTTATAGGACGCCGAGCAGCCGCCGACCCACCCGCGCCGCCATCCGCTGACCCAAATGCAGCTGGGTGGTCGTCGTGGCTGGTCATCAAGCACCACCGCCCGCGACCGGTCGGACACCCACGGCCCGGATGATCATGTCCGGCCCGTCGACCAGCACCGCCTGGTTCGTATGCTGGTCCGTCAGGTCCACAGAACAGCAGAGCCGCAGGTTAATAGCCTGCGGCTCTGTTGCTTTCGTGGCAGTGTGCGAACCGGAGCGGTCATGGTCGTGTGTTCCACAGGGCGCTGACCGGCAGGGCGCGGAATTTCGGTCCGAACGGGAGGGTTTCGGTGCCGGTGTAGAGCACGTAACCGGCGAGGAGGTCGTCGCCCAGGCGTTCTGCGAGGTGTCGGAGACCGCGGAAGTCCGCCTTGACGGTGGCGGCGGCTTTCACCTCGATGGCGATCACCTCTCGGCGGTTGTTCTCGAGAACGATGTCGACTTCGACGTTGTCGCGGGTGCGGTAGTGGAACATGCGGGCCTCTTGATCAGACCAGGTGAGCTGACGAGCGAGTTCGGCGGCTACGAAACCCTCCAACAGTGGTCCGAGCGGGCCGTTCACCGCCCGCAGTGCGCGCGGATCAGCGCCGCACAAATATGTCGCGATACCGGAATCGACCATGAACACCTTGGAGGTTGCGACGGCACGGGTGGTCAGGTTTCGCGACCAAGCACGGATGCGCTTGATCAGGAAGACTTCTTCCAGAAGGCGGAGGTAGCGGGCGACGGTGTCCTTGGACAGGCCGAGTTCATTGCCGAGAGCGCCAGGAACCAGGAGTTGACCGGAGCGGGCGGCGACGAGGTTGGCCAGGGTGAACATCTCCGCGGTGCGTTCGATCTCGGACAGCTGCATCACGTCTCGGTCGACCAGATCGGCGACGTAGGAGGAGAAGAATCGGGAACGTCGTTTGCCGCAAAGTACGTGCGCGTCCTGCCGACATAGATATGCGCGTCCTGCCGACACTGGAACAGCTGCTTTGTAGGAGCGCTGTCAATGAGTCGGTCGTTTGATCCGCAGTTGATTCGTTGCCACCCGATAGGTGGAGCGGCCGCGATCATCGGACACCGCCAGCCGAGCCCAGCCGGGCCCCTACCGCCCGGATCAGGATGCCCGGCCCGGCGACCAGCACCGCCCGGGTCGCGTGCTGGTCGGTCGGTTCTACAAAAGCGAACTGTGTCAGGACTCGACGTTGTCGGTTGGCCCGGCATCGGTTTCCGGCCGCGGGTGCGCGGCCAGGAACTCATCGACGATGCGAACGTGGTCGCTGTGGGTGGTGCGAGCGGCCCCGACCAGCCGGCCGTAGGCGATCGGACCGACCAGTTGCGCGACCACCGCGGGCACGTTGTCCACACCGAGCACGGCACGGCCCTCCTCGGTCGCGAACAACTCCTCGAACGGCTGTCGGTAGTGGTAGTTCAACGCCAGCCGGAACATGTCAGCCTTACTCAGCTGCGCACTCAGATCGACCGGGGTGCCGGCGGCGAGCCAGGTCAGGGCTACCTTGCGCACCGGCGCGGCGTGGATGACCTCGGACTGACGGTCGAGCAGCTCGATCAGCCGGTCGCGGACGGGCCCCGCGCCGGGCGCGGTCGCCACAGGCACCAGAGCGCGATGCAGCGCGGCTGTTCCCGCCATGACTCCCTTACCGAGGTACTTGTACATGGAGTTCTTGGCGGCCTTCTTCCGCTCGCCGTACAGGTAGATCGCCAGCGGCTTCAATCCGCCCGATTTGACGAGCGTCACCACCGCGCGCAACTGATCGGCTCGCGTCATCGGCGCCTGCGGGGTCTCCGCCTGACGGGTGTCTTCGGTGGTCTCGGTGGTCATCGGGGTCCTTTCATCCACAACCCGCCGCCACTGCTCCGGCAGGAAATCCACCACCGATCTTACGTATGATCGTTTCACACACCCGAGTGCGCCGGAGTAGGCCATTCGTGGTGAAACCGATTGGCGGCCTTTCGATCTGTTCACCATTCGAAGCCTGGAACTTCCCACCGGGAGCTGACCGACATTGCGAGCATCTTGAAGGCCGAAGGCAGCGTCGGAGTCCGAGTGCACGCGCGGAGCCACGCCCTGGTCCGCATGCTGGTCCGTCAGGTCCACTCCACCACAGAGCCGCAGGTCATTGACCTGTGGCTCTGTTGCATTTCGGCAATGCGCGAACCCGACGGGTGCCCTACGCGGTACCCTACGTTCATGAAGGCCAAAACGAGCGTGTACCTGGATCCCGAGCAGGCTGCCCGTCTCAAGGAGGCTGCCGAAGCTTCGGGGCGATCGGAAGCCGAGTTGATCCGCGAGGGGATCGACCTGGTTCTTATGCGTGCGCACCGGGTGCGTCGCACCCGGCCGTGGCCGTCGTTCGATTCCGGCGATCCTGGGTTTGCCGCCAACAGTGAGGATTTGCTCGGCGAGGCATACGGCGAGTGAGTTTCTTCATCGCCGATACCTCGGCCATCATCGCCGCCTACGATCGCGCCGCGGAACTGCATGAGCGGGCGCGTGAATTCCTCGCCACTTCTGTTGCCGTCGTCTCGCCGCTCGTGCTCGACGAGGTCGATCATCTGCTCGTCGCGCGGTTTGGAAAAGACCGCCGCACAGCCGATCTCGTCCTCGACGACCTGCTCACCTCCGCTGAGGAAGGTGCGGTGCTCGTGCCGCCGGTGGACCGCGATGACCTGCGGGTCGCGCAAAAGATCATCGAACAATATCGCGGCCTTCGGCTCGATCTGGCCGACGCGGTCACCGTTGTGCTCGCCGAGCGCTACCTCACCAACGACATACTGACTCTGGACGAGAAGGGCTTTCGCGCCGTCCGGCCTTTGACGCCCGCTCATGCGTCGTTCCGGCTCGTGCTCCAGGGGGACTGAACCTCCCGCAGCCGCGACCGGGTGTCCACGACACGGATCGCGATGGGGCCAGTCCACCAGCACGGCGCGGTTCGTATGCTGGTCCGTCAGCTCCACAGTGACCTTTTTCGTACCCGAGATCGTCGACCACTGGCGAGGGTGGCCGGTGTTCGCCGATCCGCGGCGAAACAAGATGGGGCATCTGTCCGATAGCTTTCGGAACGCTCGATTCCTAGTGTTTGTCTGCCGGATCGAGAGATCGGCTCGCAACTCCGCATGTAACTCGAACCGAAGGGGTGTCATGAAAAGGTCTTTGGGTGTTGTCGCGCGGGTTGCCGCCGTGGGTGTTTCGGGACTGGGTTTGGCGGCTGTCGTCGGGACGGGTAGCGCGCAGGCCGCGCCGCAGGACTGCAGTGTGACGAAGGGCGTGTTCGACGCCTCGGCGGTGTGCGCACCCGACGGGGGTTCGAACTATGTGCTGCACCTCGATTGCGTCGGCCTGTACGCCAGCGGGCCGTTCCCGATGTACGCCGTCGGGTCCTACAAGGTGCTCAGCTACCCCTTCACGCCGTCGGGCGAGCGGGTATCGGCGGGATGCACCGGGATGGGACCTGGGGTCTTCGCCGTGGCGACGAACGCCTACGTCGAGATCTACAACCCTTAGCCGACCACCGCGCCGACTCGAGGTCGCCGCGAGACTCGGGGACACGGAATCAGCTCCGGCACGGCTGTAGCCCACCAGCACGGCTCTCGTGACGGATCGTCGGATCCACTGGAATGCCCGGTCTTTCGAGGCCGGGCGTTCTCTGTGGCCCGAACGTTCCGCAGGGGTAGGGGCAAGATCGCCGAATTCTCTGACAACCCGGGAAGATCGGAGCGGTGATCCGCGCTTGTACCGTCCATGACGACAATCGACGCGGAGGACAGTGTGAACCAACAGAACCCGAACGGCTCGACCGTATTGTCGATCGGATTGCACCCCAGCGCTGTGGATTACAGCAACTATCCGCAGCTGACCGAGGAGATTCTGACCGCCCGCATCGCGGCCGGCGAAGCCGCGCTGCGAGAGGCCGGATTCGATCTGGTGGCGTGCCATCTGCCCGCGGATCCCGAAGCGGCGGAAGCGGCGCTACGGGACCGCATCTCGGGGCGCAGCTTCCGGGCCGCCATGATCGGCGCCGGCGTCCGCATGGCGGCCGAGCACACGCTGCTGTTCGAGCGGCTTGTCAACACGCTTTCCGAGGAGGTGCCCGGAATTCGGTTCTGCTTCAACACGTCACCGGAGACCACCATCGACGCGCTGCGGCGCTGGGTGGAGCCGAGCGCACGCTGATACGGCAACACACGGATAGGTCAGGCATCGGTGCCGCTGCGACCGGTGGCGGATCTGGGCGGGGCCGGTTCGGCCGCCACGGGTCGGGGCATCTGGAGGCGGTGTCCTGCCAGGGCGAGGGCGGCGGCGAGGGCGAGGGCGGCGGCACCGGAGATGAGCAGTGGCAGACGGCCGTCGGCGTGCCAGGAGAGTCCGGCCCATAGACCGGCGGCGAGGATGGCAGCGCCGGTGAGTCCTTGGTAGATGCCTTGGGCGGCGGATTGTCTCGTGGCGGGCGCGAGGTCGGCGATCCAGGCTTTGCCGACGCCGTCGGTGGCGGCGGCGAAGCCGCCGTAGATCGGCAGCACGAGGAACACCCAGCCGGGCGAGTCCGCAATCCCCAGGCCGAGGTAGCCGACCGCGAAACACACCAGCCCCGCTGCGAACACGTAGTGGCGTGGCAGCCGGTCCGACACCGCGCCCGCCGGATAGGACAACAGCGCGTAGGCGGCGTTGTAGGCGATATAGCCGCCGATCACCCCGGACACCGACAGCCCGAGCTGGTGAGCGCGCAGCAACAGCAGCGAATCGGGAAAGTTGACCAGCGAGAACACCGTCAGCACGCCGATGAGGGTTCGCAGTCGCGCCGAGAATCGTTGTGTCGGTGCATCAGACAGGTCGTTGGCCGCGGGTGTGGTTGTCGGGGTGTTGTTTTCGCGAACCGCCGCGACCAGGGCGACCGCGGCCAGCGCCGGAACGACGGCGATGATGAGCAGAGGCCGGATGCGGTGGTCGAGCAGTTCGTAGAGCACGAGTCCGAGGGCGGGCCCCGCGACGGCGCCGAGAGTGTCCATGGTGCGGTGGATCCCGAAGATGCGGCCCTTGGCGGCGGGGTCGGCGCCGACCATCAGCAGGGCGTCGCGGGGCGCGCCGCGGACACCCTTGCCGAGCCGGTCCACGCAACGCCCGGCAAGCACGAGCGGCCAGACGAACGCCGCCGCGATGACGATCTTGCCGAGCGCGGCGAGGGCGTAGCCGAGGGCGATCAGCGGTCGTTTACGGCGGCGGTCCCCGATCCGGCCCGCGACGACCTTCGTCAGTGCCGCGGCGGCCTCCGCGCCGCCTTCGACCGCGCCCACGACGACGGCGGGCGCTCCGAGGACGGCGGTGAGGAAAATCGGCAGGATCGGATACAACAACTCGCCGGCGGTGTCGGCGAGGAAGCTGACCCCGCACAGCACCCGCAGGTTCGGTGTCAGCCACGTCGGCAGGCGGCCGGCGGCGGGCGGGGTCCGCATCAGCGCACGCTACCGCACCGCCACCCGCCCGGCGCGGCTGATAGCCCCGTGCCCCGGGTTGCGCCTCAGTCGGCGGCGATCGCCTCGAAGGCGCCCGCCTGGTAGGAGCCGCCCTTGGTCTTCGTGATGACGGCCAGGCGGTTGGCCGCGTTGATCAACGCGATGACGTAGACGAGCGCCGCGGCCTGGTCCTCGTCGTAGTGTTTGCGAACCAGCGCCCACGTCTCGTCGGAGACGCCGTGACTCAAGTCGGCGAGGCGGGTGCCCTCCTCGGTGAGGGCCAGGGCGGCCTGCTCGGGTTCGCTGAAAACGGTCGATTCGCGCCAGGCGGCGACCAGGTTGACGCGGGTCGCGGATTCGCCCGCGGCCGCCCGCTCCTTGGTGTGGGCGTCGACGCAGAAGCCGCAGCCGTTGATCTGGCTGGCCCGCAACTCCACCAGCTCCATCAACGATTTCGGCAGGCTCGACTGGGTGATCGCCAGGCCGACACCGGCGAACCGCTTGCCGAGCTTGGCGCCGACCGCGTTGGTGTTCAGGTCGATTCGGGGTTCCACCATGTGATCCTCACGTGCGGTGGTGAATTGGACGACCACAAGACGCCGGAGACCGCGTGCGCGTGACAATGTCGAGCCTGTGAGGTGGGCCACGGGTGCAGAACAGAAACGCCCGCGCCATCCGGGGATGACGCGGGCGGCGGGACGCGCGGTTACTTCGGTTCCGGGTGGGTGGTGGGGGTGTGGATGATGTCGAAGTACACCGTCTTGTCGTTGGCGTCCGGGTAGACGCGGTAGGTGAATTCCTTGTCGTTCAAGGTGATGATGTCGGTGACGCGGCGGAACTTCTCCTGTCCCGCATCGTCTTTCGCGACGATGGTGCGGGTCTTGCCGTCGGCGGGGACGGACCAGTCGCCGTGCATCTTCGGGGTGTCGTCGAGGTTGTACATGGTGAAGGTGCCGTCGGGCTTGAAGTAGGCGAAGCCGACGTAGTTCTTCGCATTGTCGTCGGTCAGCGGCACCTGGGCGCCGTGGGCGTCGGTCGCGGAGGTGGTCTCCCAGGCGGTGGCGGCCAGCAGGGCAGCCGGGGAACCGGGCGGGACGGCCACGGGTTACCCGCGGCCAGACCACGCTGAAGGAATCACTGGCAGGAGCGGATGGCCGCGGGCAGGTCGACATCACGAAGAAGGCGCGGCTGGTCCGGAGGCGCTTGGCGGGCATGCCCACCCGGATCTCCCAGCCACCGGGGCGGATAGGCCGAATCCGCCCAATCCCCGATTCCGCCGCTCACGCATATTGCGAGCCCGGTCACAGCTGTGGCAGAGTGATCCGCGCAATATTGAGACTAGTCAGTCTCACAAATTGGGGATTCAGGGTGAGGAAGTGGGTCGATGAAGACCAGACGACTGACCGGGCGGCTCGTACGCCTCGGGACGGTGTCCATCACGACGCTGGTGGCGGCGGCATTCACGGTGGGACCGGCGCACGCCGATCCGGCCGCGCCGACGCTGCCCTCGAGCACGCCGGCGCAGGTGCTGCCACTGCCGCCGGAACTCGATCCCGGCTTCTACAACCCGCCCGCCGACGTGATCGCCGCCGCCGCGCCCGGCGAGATCATCGCGGCCCGGCAGGTCAACCTCGGCAACTTCGGGCTGATCCCGCTGAACGTGGACGCCTGGCAGGTCTCCTACCGCTCCAACAACAGTCGCGATGAGGCCATCCCGGCGGTCGCCACCCTGATCAAGCCGCGCGGCACCGCGCCCGCGCCGCGCAAGCTGCTCTCGGTGCAGATCGCCGAGGACTCGACGCAGGGCTATTGCAGTCCCTCCTATGCACTGCAACACCTTTCGGCCGCGCCGTTCCTCGGGCAGATCGTCGCGCCCGCCGAATTCCTCTTCGCGCAGGCCGCGCTGCAGAAGGGGTTCGCGGTGGTGATCCCCGATCACGAGGGCCCGAATTCGGCGTACGCCGCCGGTCCGCTGGCCGGACGCATCACCCTCGACGGCATTCGCGCCGCCACCTCGTTCGCACCGCTCGGCGTCGGCGCGGGCGCGCCGACCGCGCTGTACGGCTACTCGGGCGGATCGATGCCCACCATGCACGCCGCCGAGATGCGCAAAACCTATGCGCCGGAACTGAATATCGTGGGCGCGGCCTCCGGCGGCACCGGCGCGGATCTGGGCGCGGCACTGCTCATGGCCAACAATCAGGCCACCGCGGGCCTGGTGCTGGGAGCGGTCCTCGGGCTCTCACGGGAGTACCCGGAATTCAGCGCGCTGCTGGACCAGAAGCTCAACCCGCTCGGCCAGCTGCTGCGCACGGTGAAGGCGCCGTTCTGCGTGCAGTATCAGACCGCGCTGCTGCCGTTCCTCAATATCACCGGCATGATCAACTCCCCCGACCCGCTCGGCGAACCCGCTGTTCAGGCCATGCTCGAGGACACCCGCCTGGGCAAGAGCCTGCCCGACATGCCGCTGTTCGTGTGGCACTCGCGCTGGGACGAGATCCTGCCGTTGCCCGCGGCGGACAAGCTGGTCGACACCTACTGCGCGCAGCCCGGAGCGCAGGTCACCTACACCCGGGACTGGGCCAGCGAGCACGTCATCGGCGAGGTCTCCGGCGGACCGGCCGCGCTGCTGTGGCTGTTCGATCGCTTGAACGGTATTGGCGCGCAACCGGGCTGCTCCACCACCGACATGCCGTCCATGCTCGGCACCCCCGGTGAGCTGCAGACCCTGGGCGAGACACTGGGTGAGACCTTCGCCTCATTCTTCGGCAAACCGATCGGGGGCTGATCAGCGGGTTCGGGTCATGGTGCGGTAACGACTCATTCGCGTAAGTAACACTCGGATCTCCGGTTACGACGTCTCCCTGTGTAGACGGCCCGCTCAGTCGCTGGGCCTGACGTTCACTTGTCGGGGTGAAATGGGGATTCGGGCATGGATATTCGCGGGTTCGCGAAACGACATAAGATCGCATCGGCGGTCGCCGCTCCCGCGGTACTGGGTGTGGCGGCCGCGATAGCGGCCACCTACGCGCTGACGGGGCCGGATTCGAAGCAGGCCGATCCGGCGTTGACTTCGTCGGTCACCGAATGCCATGACATGGTGACCATCTCGGTGGCCGGTCGCAATGACTCTCCGCAGTCCGGAACCACCAAGATGCTGGTCGACGCGAACGGCAACGAACTGCCCGCCGCCCTTTCCGACGATTACCAGAGCCACTGGGTGGACCCGGTGGTGAACGCCCCGGGCGGCTCGGTCGACTCCAATTCGTATTCCGCCGTCTACATCTCCTACCCCGCGAACCTGAACAGCTACGAGGACGCCGTCAATACCGGTGTCGCCAATACCGAGCAGGTCATGCGGGATATCTCCGCGGCCTGCCCGAACACCAAGTACGCGATCGTCGGCTATTCCGAGGGCGCGGACGTGGTGCGGCGGGTGGCCATGCAGATCGGCCACCAGAGCGCGGGCGCGGACGGCAAGTACGGGATCGTGGATCCCGGCAATGTCGCGGGCGTGGTGATCCTCGCCGACGCCGGGCGCACCGCCGGGGAAGGTCCGTTCCCGGGCGCGAAGGACCCGAGCCGTCCGGACAACTTCAATCAGAGCTACCAGACCGGCAAGCAGGTCGCGGGCGGGCAGGGCGCGCTGCCCGACCAGGCCGGTGACTTCGGCGCGCTGAACGGCCGCATCGCGTCCTTCTGCTCCGACGGCGACCTCACCTGCGCGGCGCCGAAGAACATCTCGCTGCTGCAGCTCGCCATCAATGTCGGCCGCCAGATCAATGCCGACCAGATGCAGAACGAGGGCCTCAACCCGACCACCGGCATCGACGTCGCCGTCGTGCTGGGCAAGATCGCGGGCGACGCCTTCGCCGACATCGCGCACAACCCGGGCTGGTGGACCAGCAAGGAAACGTTCCTCGACGTGCTGCTGAAGGTGTCGCAGCCCGGTTACCAGGCGAACCAGCAGAACGCGACCCCGGTGGCCGCGGACAATATCGCCGCCGAGAACATGTCGCCGCTGGCCTACCTGCCGCAGAAGGTCTTCAACGAGGTCATCGGGCTGATCACCACCAACCAGAACACCATCCCGGTGATCATGAACGATCCGTACAACCTGACTCTGGGCCCGAACGGCACCGGTCACCACTTCGACTACTGGCACGACTCCAACCCGGACAACGGCAAGCCCGTCAGCTCCGCCGAGTACGCCGCCGCCTGGCTCACCGAACTGGCGAAGCAGGCCCAGGCCCACCAGCTCGACCCGAAGACGCTGACCACCACGCCGAGCCCGACCACCACGTCGAAGGCTCCGGCCGTGCTGGCCGCCGCCCCGAAGTCCGGCGAGGCCGCCACCACCACTCCGGCGACCGGAACCACGACGACCACCACCACCCCGGCCCCGGCCGTCACCACCACGACGCCGCCGGCCACCACGACGGTCGCCCCGGACACCACGACCGCGCCGGTCACCACCACTCCCCCGGTGACCACCACCGCCCCGACGACGACCCCCGTCGTCACCACCACCACCGCGGCGCCCACCACCACGCCCACGAACTGACAGCAACAGTGCGCGCCCTGGCCTCTACCTATGCCCGGGCGCGCACTGATTTCGTAACGGTCGGGGTAACTCGTCGGGCACGCCCGAAATCGGTTCGGCACCCAACGCCGACACGCGTGCACGGCCGGCAACGGCTCTCCAGCCGCCCGCTGAAGGCCCGGAGAGGCGGGCTAGCTGAACCAGACCAGGCTGCCCAGCCCGGCGATCAGGCAGTAGACGGCGAAGGGGGTCAGGGTCTTGGTCTCGAAGTACGCGGTCAGGAACTTGACCGAGATATAGGAGAGCACGCCCGCGACCACGCTGCCCGCGACGGCGGGACCCAGGATGGCATGGTTCTCGGGCTTGAACAGCTCCGGCGTCTTCAGCACCCCGGCCGCCAGGATGACCGGGGTGGCCAGCAGGAACGCGAAGCGGGCGGCGTCCTCGTGGCGCATGCCCTTGAACAGGCCCGCCACGATGGTGCTGCCGGAACGGCTGATGCCCGGGAAGAGCGCGGCGATCTGCGCCGATCCGATCAGGGTGGCGTCGCGCATGGTCAGGCGGGACAGGCGCACGTCCGAGGCGCGGTCCGGGTCGGTCATCGGCAGCACGATCGTGTCCACCATGGACACGTCCCGGCGGCCCGTCGGACTGGAGAGCACGAAATCGCCTTCGGGCTCACGCTTGCGCATGATCTCCGCGGACAACAGCACGAAACCGTTGATCGCCAGGAAGATCGACGTGGGCACGGGAGTGCCGAGGTAGTTCCGGACGATCTTCTCCAACAGCAGTCCGGCGAGGCCGACCGGAATCGTCGCCACCACCAGCAGTACGCCCAATCGTGCTTCGGGAGTGCGGATCTCGCGGGTCAGCGCCACCTCCCACAGGCCGCGCAGGATGCGCACCCACTCCCACCGGAAGAAGATCACCAGGGCCAGCGCGGTGGCGACGTGCATGGCCACCAGCAACGCCAGGTACGGGGAATCCTTGGCGGACATGCTCAGATCGTCGGCCCACTGCCCGCCCACCCAGGCCGGGAGCAGGATGCTATGGCCCAGACTGGAGACCGGGAAGAGCTCGCTCACCCCTTGTAGCGCGCCGACGACGATCGACTCCAGGTAACTGATGGCCATTCGAATTCCTGTCGGGCGGCGGTGCGGGGGATCCGAACACCCCGATGGCGCCGGGGCAGCTCGCCTGGCGAGGCTACCGGAAGCGATCCAATTGCGCGGCGCGGCGTCCGACGGCGTGGAATACTTCGGCGATATGCAGTACAGGGGATTCGGTAATCCCGATGTCGGCGAGGATCCCGAGTTAGCTCAGGCCCGCATCTTCCTGGACGAATTGGAAAGGCATGTAGTCAAACTGACGCGGCGATTACAAACCGCGCCCACGGCGGAAGCCCGGCAAACGATCTCGGCCGAACTTTCCACGGTGCGCAAGTATGTCGATCGCATTCACCGCAGATTTCCCGGCATCGCCGTCGCTCATTGATCGAGCCGCGGCCGCCAGCGTTCGGCGGAGCGGACCATGTCCAGGCCCACCCGCTCGAGATAGTCCCCCATGCCCAGCAGCCGCAGCCCGGCGGGCGTGGCCACACCGAGCGCGTCCGCGCCGTGCCGGGCCTGGGCCGCCAGCCGCTCGTTGACCTGCGCCCCGGCGAGAATGGCTCGGTACCAAGCGGATTCGTCGATCACGTAGCGGTCGCGGCGGGTGCCCGGGTCCCGGTCGCGGCGGATCAGCGCCCGCTCCTCGAGCCGCCCCACCGCCGCGGAGACCGTCGCCGGGCTCACCCGCAACTGGGCCACCAGCTCGGCGGCGGTGAGACTGCCCGAGTCCGCGGCGTAGAGCCGGGCCAGCACCGCGGCGGCCATGCGCGGCATCCCGAACTGCGCGAACAGCAGCGCGAAGCGGTCGCTGACCTCGGTCAGCAGCATCGGATCGCGGCCGTATTCGTCGACGCCGGAAGGCTTCTCGATGGGTTTGGGGCGCGGCGTGCGGCGGCGCGAACGCACCGCGGTGGCGGCCTGCGCCAGCTCCGCGCGGTAGCGGCCCGGACCGCCGTTGCGGGTCACCTCGCGGCTCACTGTGGAGGTCGGCCGGGACAGGCGGCGGGCGATCTCGGCGTAGCCGAGGCCCCGGGCCAGACCGGCGGCGATGAGGCGGCGATCATCGGGGCTGAGTCTTCCTCCGGGCACGGAGCGGCTCCTTCATCAGATGCCGCCGAGGCGGCGCGGCACCACCCTATTGCAACACGAAAACCGCACGGCGGGCGCCGCAAACGATCAGCGTGACAATCGAACACCCTTGGCACACTTGCATTATCCGGTTCGTGATGGCATTCGGTCGTCACCCCGGTTGGGAACGCAACGTAGCGTTCGCCATCAGTCGAACAGCCCGCGCTTCATAATCCGGTCAGATCGGCCAGCACCGTGAAGTCCATGATGTCCGCGCCCGCCAGGAACACCGGCTGCGTGGTGTGCGCCCCGCGCACCCGCACCTCACCGCGCGGGCCGCCGTAGCTCACCTTCGCCGCGCCGCGCTCGATGAGCCGCACGTCCAGGCTGTGCGCCGCCTCCGCCAGCGAGGCGAACAACAGCAGGCCCTCGTAGCAGGATTCGCCGATATTGTTCAGCGCCGGGGCCAGCTGACCGTAGCGGGCGGTGTAGCGGCTGCCGAAGGCCATCGCCTCCCGCGACACCAGGCTCTCGAAATAGCCGCTGGCGGTGAACAATCCGCGCGCGCTGTCCGGGCCGCCCGCGTAGAGCACGTCCTCGCCGATCATCATGCTCAGCCGCAGGCGGCTCTCGTCCAGCCCGGCCGCCGCGAAGGCCTGATTGAAGGCCGCGCAATCCGCGCCGACCATGAACAGCAGCACCCCCTCGGCGGGCGAACTGCGGATGAGGTCCAACGCCGCGGTGAAATCCCGGCTGCCCAACGGCACGAAGACCTCACCGACCACGTCGATATCGCTTGTGTCAGCGAATTCCCAAGTGACCCTTGCCGTTTCACGCGGCCAGACATAGTCGTTGCCGACGATGCACCAGCGGCGCACGCCCCGCTCGGCGCGGAACCAGCGCAACGCGGGGAACAACTGCTGATCCGGGGTCTCCCCCACCATGTAGACGCCGTCGGAGTCCTCGCCGCCCTCGTAGAAGGTGGTGTAGATGTAGGGCACCCGGCCCGCGGTGTACGGGGTGATGGCCTTGCGCGCGTTCGACAGGTGCCAGCCGACCACGCCGTCGATCACGCCGCGGCTCACCATCCGATCGATCCGCGCGGCCAGCATCGGCAGCGGCGCGCCCGCGTCCACCGGATGCAGCCGGACCGGGCGGCCCAGGATCCCGCCCATCGCATTGATGTCCTCGACGGCCAGCGCGGCGCACGCCTCGCAGGAGGGCCCGAAGATGCCGGCCGAACCACTCATCGGGACGACCAGGGCCAGGTCCACCGTCGCCCGGCGCGACCCTGCCTCACGTGGCGTCATCGATCATCACCGCCGTTCGAATGCCCACGTTCCGCCCGCGCGTCCACCCGGGACCGCGCGGTGCGAGACGAAGGGGCACGATAGCACCGTGAACAGTCCTGACGCGCGCGAGCTCATGTTGCTCGCCGGTGAGCGCACCATCGCCGAACGCGGGCCGGACGTGGCCCTGCGCGATATCGCGGTGGCGGCGGGACAGCGCAACAACTCCGCGGTCCACTATCACTTCGGTTCCCGGGACGGACTCATCGCCGCCATTATCGAACGCCACCAGCCCGCATTGGAATCCCGCCGAACCGAACTGCTCGCCGAACACGAGTCCTCGGGCGCCCCGGACAGCGTCGCCGCGCTGGTCGCCATTCTGGTGCGACCCATGTTCGACGTGCCCTACGCCGAGGGCTCGACGCACTACGCGCGGTTCCTGGAGCAGGCTCGCGCCCATCCGGCGGTCACCGGACCAAATCTCAACGAAAAGCGTTGGCAGACAACAAGAGTGCTCGTCGCCAGGCTGTATCACGCACTGGCGGAACTGACTCCGGTGCAACGCCGGTACCGGCTGCAGGCCATGACCACGGTCATGTTCGCCCTGCTCGCCGACTACGAGCGCTCCGTGCTGCCCACCGAGGTCGAACGCGACGACGTCCGCGACAGCATCATCGCCATGATCGTCGGACTACTCAGTGAACCGGTGGACCACCCCGGTCAGGGGGCCGCCGTCCGGGCATTCGGATCGAAACCGCCCGGCATCTCGTAGACCACGCCGCCGAACGTGATGCCGAAGAGCCGGCCCGCCGAGAAGCCTTGCGCGCCACGGCCGTACCGCACCTCACTGGTCAACAGCGGGCCGGTCGATCCGGAACGCCTGCTCGCTCACCGGATCGGTGACGAACGCGCGCCCGGCCGGGTCGACGGTGATGCCCTCCAGCGCGGTCCCCGGCAGAGTCGCCATGGTGACCGGCGGCTGACCCGCGCCCGCGCACCGGTCCAGCCTTCGCGGGAGCCGCGGCGACTGTCGACATGCCGCGGTCGTGAGCGTGGCGAGAGCCAGTGGCGCCGTTTGCCTTGCCCTCATGCCCTACCTCGCATTGTCGATGGATCACGAATTCGTGGTGATCACGTCGAATGGTCCCGAGCGGTTCACTGGAAGCGACGCGCTCCGGTCACCGGCATATTCGACAGCGGCGAGACCTTCACACCAGAACCGTAGTCACTGGCGTGGATCACCTTCCCGTCGCCGAGATACATCGCCGAGTGGCCACCACCGTAGTAGGAGACCAGATCGCCCGGCTCCAATTCGTCGATCGTGACCGGGGTTCCGGCGGCGAGCTGTGAATAACTCGTGCGCGGCACTTCCACGCCCGCCTCCCGATACGACCACTGCACGAAACCGGAGCAGTCGAAGGAGTCCGGCCCGGTGCCGCCGGCGCTGTAGTTCGCGCCGAGTTTGGTGCGGGCCGCCTCCACCGCGCGCTCGCCCGCCGTCTTCGGCATTGCCGCGGGCACCGTGGTGCGAGTGACCGCGGAATCGGTGACGCCGGGGATTCCGGTCAGCGGGGGCAGGGCGGCGGGCACCACGAAGGTGCCGAGACCGGCGACCGACACCGTGCGCGATTCCGGCGCGGGGGCCTGGATCACGGCGGTCGGGGCGGCGACCGCCGGGGCGGCGACCGCCGGGGTGCCGATCGCCGGGATCACGATGGCCGAGCGCAGCGACTCCGGGAACAGTGACTGCACCGGCGCCGGGTCGGGCATCGTGTCGGCCGGGGCGATGATGATGCGCTGCGGCGCCACCGTCATACGGGGGGCGTCCGGCTCGCCGATCGCCGATTCCGACGTGGGGGAGGTGGTTCCGGCCGCGGGGGGCAGGATGCCGATCGCGGGGGTCACCCGGCCGAGCGGGGCGGCGATCTCGTCCGGGATGTCGATCGCCCCGATACCGGGGATCGTCACCGGCGCCGCCTGCGCCTGGCCCGCCGCGAAGAACAGGGCGGCTCCGATGGCTGCAGCTCCGAGGACTCCTGTCACCAGGGTCCGCAGGCTCAGCCGCGGAAGTAATCGAACCTTCTGTCTATCACCGTTGGTTTCCATGAGCGGTCGTCCTCCGATCAAGCCGTGAAAGCTATCCGGTATCCGTCCATCACGCGAAATTTCGGTACTGCCAGCAGATCCGAGAATGCATATTTCGCCGGAACGTCAGAGGTGGCAACGAATGACATGCGTGTTATCCATTACGAAACGGTAACCATTGACGGCTGTGTCCAATTGGACACACGCGGTTTTCAACCAATTCGACACCTCCGAGCGAGCCTTCGCGGGCGCGTCCCGCGCGCGTGTGAGACTGATCAAGGAAGCTGCCCTCCCCATCAACAGGAGGTTGATCGATGACCAAATCCCCTGCGCTAGGCAACCTTCCCGAGCCACTGGTGATCACGCTCGGGAATCTCAAAGGAGGCGTGGGCAAGACGACATCCGCCTTCTTCATCGCCTCGTATTTCGCTACCGCGCACGAACTTCGAGTACTGGTGATCGACGCCGACCCGCTGAGCCAGACCGGGTACTCCTGGTATCGGCGACTACAGAAGGCCGAGGTCGACATTCCCTTCGAATTGCTCGCCTTCCCCTCACGGCACGTGAACGACTGCATCACCGACAATTCCGCGAACTACGACGTGATCATCGTCGACGCCGGCGGTGAATCGGCCGACATCTTCAAGGCCGCCGTCCCCGTCAGCGACGAACTCATCCTCGTCACCAGCGTCAGCCCCTCGGAAGTCAAACGCGTCCCCAGTACCTACCGCGCCGCCGAGGAAGCGGCCGCCGAACACGAGAAGGCCATTCGCGTGCGTGTGCTCATGACCAAGGTTCCGGTCACCATGAAGAACGGCGTCAACGTGTCCACCGAATACCGCACGCAGCGCGGGAATCTGGAGGACGCGGGCTACGAGGTCTTCGACTCCTACGTCAGCGCCTGGAAGTGGTATCGGGAGGCCGCCGACGGCGAAGTCGGCGACGGCGCCGAGAACCCGATCGAGGATCTCGGCGAATACCGGGCCGTCGGCGACGAACTGGTGCGCGACTACATCGAGTCCCGCGTCCCGGCGGAGGTGTCGGCCTGATGCCACCCCAGCGCAGAAAGACCTCCATCGGCGGCGGCCTGGGCCGCAACCCGCTGTCCGACGAGGCCGAGCACACTCCCCCGGTGTCCCCGCTGCGCGACGCCAAATGGCCGCGCACACCGAAACTCTCACCGGCCGCCACCACCGTCCTCATGGCCCCGGCCGCGCCCGCGGCGGCCCCGGCGGACGCGGCGGCATCCGCCGCTACCGCGACCGCCACCCTGGCGCCCGAGACGGTGGCGGCCGACAGGGTGGCGACCGAACCCGTGGCCGCGCAACCGGTCACGCCCGCGCCGAAGATCCCGGCAGCACCGAAGATCCCGGTCGCACCGAAGGCTTCGGCGCCGAAGCCGGTGGCGCACGAGGCCGCCCCGGCGGCCGAGAGCGCGCCCAGCGTGCTGGACCTTCCGCTGCCCACCGCGGGCGGCAACGGGCCGCTCAGCCGCAGCGAGTCCGATCAGCTCGAAGTGTGCGAGTCCTCCATCGACGCGCTGCGGGTGGCCTTCTGGACCGCAGGGCGCGCGCTGCAGATCGTGCGCGACGGCCGGCTCTACCGCGCCGACCACGCCAGCTTCGACGAGTACGTGGAGAAGCGCTGGGACATGCAGCGGTCCTACGCGCACAAGCTGATCCGGGCCTGGCCGCTCGCCGCGCGCCTGCACCCGGTCGCGCCGGCCCTCAACGAGGGCCAGATCCGCGAGCTGCTGCCGGTGGCCGCGGCCTACGGCGAGGACGCGGCGGTCACCGTGTACACCACGCTGGCCGCCGACGTGAAGGTCACCGCGGGCAAACTCCGCGAAGCCGTCGCGGTGCTGCCCGACGACTACGAGGAGGGCGCGGTGGTGCAGCGGCTGCGCGCCTGGCTGCGCGGTGACCTCTCCGAGGAGCAGCCCGCCACCGCCGACGTGTTCAGCGCGGTCGAGTCCCGGCTCACCGCACTCACCCAGAAAGTGGTGAAGGGGTCCGGCGAGCATCCGGTGGCGGCACGCGAATTCGCGGCCAAACTCCGGACGCTGGCCGAACTCATCGAGCGGCAGATTCCGGTAACCGGGCGAATGCCGGACATCGAATAGCTCGTGACAGCACCCGCCGAAAGGGCCCGGCCGAAAGC